>CALKVM010000022.1:0-24118 GCA_938049695.1 uncultured Candidatus Nitrosoarchaeum sp.
ACAAGAGCAAGACTTGCATATCATCCAGCAGATAAGACGTTTGGTGGTTTTAGTGGTACAACTATGACTGTAGATGGTTCTGTTGCACAAGCTCAAACGTATCAAGCACCTCCACCAAAACCAAGTAGAGGCACATTGCCAAAAGGAACAGAACAAGATCATGTTTCATCTCACACTAGTAATTCTGGAAAATCAAAGAAAGAACAGTTAGAAGAATATGAAAAAGATTACTTACAAAGAATAGATCAACAAAGAGTTGAAGAAGAACAGGCATATCAAGAAGCTATTGAAGATGAAGTAAAATCTAGAGCAAGTGCAACTCGTGGTACTTTACCAAAAGGGTTTGAATCAAAACCTGCACCTGAACAACCAAAAACTTCTAGAGGCACATTGCCAAAAGGTTTCTAATTTTTTAATCTCTTATTTATTTTTTAATTTAATTTTAAAAAATAATCTAGTACTTCTTTTGAATGCCCTGCTGGTTTTACTTTGGGGTATATTTTGAAAATTTTTCCTTTTTCATCAACCAAAAATGTGCTTCTTGTAACTCCCAAGTACTCTCTTCCCATGAATTGTTTTTTACCCCAAACACCAAATTGCTTTGATACTATTTTATCTACATCTGCGAGAAGTGGATATTTTATTTCCATTTTATCACAAAATTTTTTATGAGACTCTACATCATCTGGGCTGATACCAATTATTTCAATTCCTTCTTTTTGAAATTTTTTGTAATCTTTGGAAAATTCATCTGCTTCTGTTGTGCAGCCAGGTGTGAAGTCTTTTGGATAAAAATAGATGACGTGTTTTTTACCCTTAAAATTGCTTGATTTTATGCTATTACCACGTGCGTCATTTATCTCAAATTTCGGAACCGAATCCCCCTCTGTTATCATGATATTTTCTGTGCTTCTTCCGTAATTAATTACTTTTTGACTTGGTGATCACAAAATCTATCCGAATCTTTTATATGGAAATTGAATTGGTTTTTGCTTAATGGTTAACACAAGAGCCTATCTTGCAGAAGGAATTGCAACGTATGCTTTGGTGTTTTTTGGTCCTCTTTCAGTAATTTTAGCAATATCTTCATTTGGTGAAAGCCTTACTACACAATCTGTATTATTTATTTCACTTGCACATGGCGGCATTATCGCTTTGATGATCTATGCATTTGGACATGTATCTGGTGCTCATATCAATCCAGCTGTAACTATTCCTATGATGATTACTAAAAAAATTGGAATTACAGATGGCATTGGTTACATCGCCTCACAATTAATTGGTGCAGTTGCAGCAGCTGCTACTCTAAAAGTAATTTTACCCGAACTTGGTGCCAAAGTTAATTTTGGCACTCAAGGCGGACCAAGTGAACTTCTCAATAAAAGCATCAGTTCTGGATTTGCAGTTGAAGCAATTTTGACATTCTTTTTAGTACTTGTAATTTTTATGACTGCTGTACACAAAAAGGCATCACCTGGTTGGGCCGGTTTTACAATTGGTGGAATGGTATTTTTGATTCATCTAATTGCAGTTCCTTTGACTGGTGCATCTGTCAATCCTGCAAGAACATTTGGTCCTGCATTAATCTCTGGATTCTGGGAATTCCATTGGATATACTGGGCAGCACCAATTCTAGGTGGTATAATTGCAGGTTTGATAATGAATTATGTTTATGTTAACAAGGCAGAAAAAGAAGCATAATTTTTTATAAATACCAAACGTTTTTAAAAATTTGATATAGCCAGAATCTGTTGGACTCGTTGCATAGCTTGGATAGTGCGAACGCTTGCGGAGCGTTAGGTCGTCGGTTCAAATCCGACCGAGCCCGCTTTTCTACCTTATTATTTTTTGTAAGATTCTTATGATTTTTGATACTCTTTTGATTCTGTTCTATTACTGAGATTCTAATCTGAAATGATGTTGTATTATTTTAGAATGTCTTTGTCTTTCTTAAAAAAATGGTTACTGTAATCATGTAACCCGCAGTAGATATTACCTCTGATATCAGTGATGCAATGTATGGCTCTACGCCAATTTCAAGAAAATAGTATAGCGATGGCCACCTTATTACAAGATAAATGATTTCACCTATGCCAAATGATGAAATCATGCTAACTAGTTCTTTTCTAATTAAACTTGATTTCATTTGCTTGTATCTATTTTTATTATCAAAATAAAACAGAAATGAGAAAATTCCAAAATAAACAGCATATCCTATTCCAATGGTGAGTGTAGTTGTAAGATGATTTTCATATTCTGATAATGATTGAGCAACAACTGCCGAAAGTGAGGCTGAAACAATAAAACAAATTATGAAATTTCTATTAATTTGAAGTAGTTGTTGATTCATTTTCATGTTATAATTGCAATCTAGTAACTATTATTTTATGTTAAATTGTTAGTCTTGATATGAAAATTAGATGTGTCTGGGCAAAAGATGATCTTAACATAGAATATCATGATAACGAATGGGGAATACCACAACATGATGATGGAAAATTATTTGAATTTCTAGTCTTGGAAGGAGCACAAGCTGGACTATCTTGGTCTACAATTCTTAAGAGACGAGAAGGATATCGAAAAGCATTTTCTAATTTTGATCCTCTTAAAGTTTCTAAATACACTGCAAAACATGTAGAAAAATTACTAGATAATCCAGAAATAATTCGAAACAGATTAAAGATTAATTCTGCAATTAACAATGCAAAACATTTTTTAAAAATTCAAGAGGAATTTGGCTCGTTTGACAAATATGTTTGGGGTTTTGTAAATTATACGCCGATAATAAATAATTTCAAAAAACTGTCTGATTTGCCTGCATCTACTACTATTTCTGAAAAAATGAGTAAGGATCTAAGAAACCATGGGTTCAATTTTGTGGGCCCTACAATTTGTTATGCTTTCATGCAGGCAGTTGGTATGGTAAATGATCATACGATAGATTGTTTTATGAAAATTTTACATAAAAAAGACGTGCTGGGTAAATAAACATCTAATATTTCATAGCATGATAAGTAATAATAAATAATTATACATCAAAATGCTTTAGGTTTAAGAAATAATTGTAAATTCTATTTCTCTTGAAATTTTTTGATTGTTTCATCATAAAGATTCATTGGAACTATTTTGACAGTGCTTAAAGATGAAATTCCAACATCGATACATAGTTTTTCTATGTCGTGTGCATGAACCGCATCTATAATTATTATCCATTCATGTTCTAAAACAGACATGTAAAATTCAACAATTTTATTTATGTTGTATTTTTTCATCTCTTTTTCCATATTTATTCTAAGATTTATGAAAATTTTCTTACTCTTTTCATTGTTTAGTGGACATAATTCTGGACTATGTATCGCAAAAATTCCAAAAAGCATAAGAAAATTATTATCTGCTAATATTTAACTTTAATTTTTTTATCTAAAGATATTTTTTGATTATGATGTAATTGTAATATTTATTTCAAATTCGTATATCTTGTATTTTATAAAGTTATGATGTATTATACCTCCGACATAATCTGGAATTTATCATGACATGTTTAGATGTCTTTCTCAGTTTTAGTCAATGCTACTGAAAACACTCTTCTTAAAATTGATATTTTTACACTGGTTAATTCCATTTATTTTCATCAAACATGGGTATCTTCGGTTAGAAATATGATTAGATTTTCTGTTTAATGTTGGGTATAATGTCCGATTATCTTAGATGCAATAATTTTTAATCAAGTAAAATTAACCTATACTATGAAAATTTCTAAAAACATGCAAAATGCATTAAACAATCAAATTGTTCTTGAATCAAACGCATCAAACAACTATCTGGCAATGGCATCTTGGTGTGAAATTACTGGGTATGATGGCGGTTCTAGTTTCTTTTATGCTCAATCTAATGAAGAAAGATCCCATATGATAAAAATTATTCATTATCTAAATAATTTGGGAGTTCCAGCTGTAATTCCTGCAACAAAATTACCTGCAAGTAGTTTCAAATCTCTGGAATCTATTTTAAAAATTGCACTTAATAGCGAACAAACAGTTACCAGTGCAATACATGTGATGGTTGAAATTGCACAGAAAGACAAAGATTATCCAACACATGCATTTCTAGAATGGTTTGTTAATGAGCAAGTAGAAGAGGAAACAAAGTTTGAAACGCTGATAAAAAAGTTTGAATTAATTGGAAGGGACAAGATTGCAATTAATGAGATAGATAAAATTCTTGCAGCATCTGTTGAATCTTCTGCCTCAAATGCTACATAGCAATCATTTCTAAAATCATTAATACTTCGTACTTTTTCAATATTTTATGACAGTCACTGTAACAAAAATGCCTGGAGGGATAACTCAACTGTTTAATACTGAAACAGGTAGAGTTACCTACAAATGTAAATCTGAATCTGGATACATGCTAATTGAAGCATTTGGTGGAATTGTAAAATTTAATCAAAAAGGTGCAATGGCAACAGTCACTGGCCATTTGACTTCACTTGATTCCTGCAATATTATCAAAGAAGGTGATTCTAATTACAAAGAAGCACTAAACACAATAATTCATGCGCAAAAACAATTTGCTCAGACCAAATTTGAAATGTACCAAAAAGAAATTCTGGAATTAGAAAAAAAATTATCTCGTCTCTAAATTAAATCCTGATATTGATTTTGGCATATGATGTTATTTTTGATTCATATTTTTATAACTTGAGTTTTTGGATAATACCATCTGTGACTTGTAATTTCTAAATATGTGTTTATTGCCTTTCTTGATATTTTTCACATTTACAACCTTTTACAAGGCACTTGCCGTTTCCTTCAAAATGGATTACATTGTCATGATAACACCCTATTTTCTTATTATTACAATTCATTGTTAATTGACACCTTTTTCACTCTTCTTTAATCTTGTTTGTCAGACAATTATAATTACACATTAGACATATTGTATTTGTTGACTAATATCAAAAGTATAGGGCATTTTTTTCTTTTTATTGTAGGTGGAATTGTTGCAATTATTGTTGGTTCTTTTATGATTCGCGGAACCATGCATTTGTGGGATAAACCTAACTCTGAAAAAAAATCTGATAAAAATAATGACTAAAAAACAAGTGTTGTAACCTAGTTTTACACTAGGGTTATCAATAATAACAAAAAGACTAGAATCTAAAAAAATAAAAATATATTTTATATGTGTCTATTTGCCAGCTCTGGCTCTTATTGCTGCTGCTTCATCCGCATATGGATCTTCATTCCATTTTTCCTTGTTTATTGTAGGTCCTAAACCTGATGTCGATGTGATAGATCCTTGCACTGTCGCTGCTGCTGGAATTGCATCATCTGGCTGATAATTTTGCTGGTTTTGTGTTCCATATATTATTGCACCAGCCATTCCCAAAACTCCTACTGCTATGCCGACATAGATTAGTACATTTGACATTGCGTATTATGAGTATATTCTGTATTAATCAAGTACGTTTGCATTGCACTTATTTTCTCAGTGAAGTAGAAATACTGCTTTAATGTAAAGATAGACATGGTTGGACCTCAAGATGGTGGATTTGGTTTTGATCAATCAAAAAAATACACGAGTGTTGATAACATCGATCAAGTATGTGTTCAATGTCAAGCTGGTCAGCATAAGAAATGTTTGGTGAAATTAAAACAACAGGTAAATTGTGAATGTGAGCATTGCTTAATTTACGGCTAATTTTTTACAATGTTTATTTTTAATATGATGCCTTGATAATCTTATTCCGTACACACATTATAACATCCTGATTCTTTATTGATTAAGTAGATTCAATAATCTGTTTTTTAATTTAATGATAATGTCTAAAATTAAACAAATTGCTATATGGATTGGCATTTTAGGCGGTGGTATTGCCTTTTTCTTTTTCTCACTATATGCTGTAGATTTTATGCGTTGAGTTTGAAAATTATTTATCTTTTCTTATTACATTGTTTGTCTTAGTTTGAATCTAATTTTCCTTTTAGTTTTTCAAGTTCATTTTTAGTTTGAATATGCGCACTGCGTTCTTTTTCTAGCAAAATTTGAACTGTTTCTATTTCTTTTTCCGCCATACTTAATTTTGATTTTAATGACCCTACTACGGCACTTGCGGCTTCTATGATGCCTTTAATTTCTTTTTTTCCTGCACTTTCTCCTTCTATGAATTCTTTTTCTTTAGATGTAAATATTCCTGCTTCATTAATACTTCCTTGTTGTAAATTTACTTCATGTTTTGCATTATATCGTCTGGAATTAATTTCATCTAATTCTTTTTGTGCTTGAATTTGTTGTGTACGTATTTCATGTAAAGACGATTGATTCTCTACAATTTTTTCTTTAATTTGATCATGTTCTTTTACAATCTTTTCAAGTTCTACTTTCATTTTTGTGAGATTTGATTCTACTTTGTCTGTTTCTTCAATTGATTTTTTATTTTTATTGAATTTTTCATCTGCATCACTTATTTTTGATTTGATATTTTTATATTCTAAATATATTGTGTCCAGTTCCATTTTTTTCTGATTTGATTCCTTTTTTACTGACATCAAATTACTTGTTGCTATATCGTATTCTTCTTTTACGCTTTGTAATTTTTTTGTAATGTTTTCAATCTCTTCTTGTTTTATTCTGAATTCTTTTTGTAAATTTTCTACTTCTGTTTCAAGTGCTTCTTTTAGAATCAGTTCTTCGCTTTTCTCGGATGCTGCTTCACCTGCTTGCTCCTTTTTCTTTCCAAAAAGACCCATGATTACCTACAAAATTTCCCAAAAGATGAACGTTTCTTTAGACTTTTTTTGCTCTTGTACGAATAAATTTGAGATAAAAACCAATACCTCCAATTACAATTCCACCAACTAATGCAATGGCTCCTAATACTGGGTTGCTGGGATTTATGTTAGGTGCCAAATATAATAATAGAGCACCTAGTATTATCATTGCAAAACTTCCACCGTTTTTTGATTTGTTGTGCTCACTATGGGCCATATTTTTTAGATGTACTCTGATACTGTTTTTGCAACTTGCTTTCTTCCAATGTCTGAGATAAGTGGCCCAATTTTAGGACCTCTTGATGTACCAAGTATTATCTGGTATAAAATTTTAAAGAAATCTTTTGGTTCTACTCCGTTTGATTTTGCAATTTGGTATATTGTATTTTGAATGTCTTCTGGCTCTTCTTCGGCATTAAGTGCATCTACTAGTAGTTTTAACACTTTTTTTGCTGATTCATCCATGTCGATTTCTACTTTTTCTTGTTGATCAAACTCATCTGCAAAATTCCCTGACAACTCAATTAATTTTTCTATTTGTGGATCTGGATTTTTGATTACTCCGTAATCTAACAATTTCTTCATCACTCTATCTGTTCTATTTTCTTTAAACATTTTAGCTAATTCTACTAGTAATCTGTAGTTGACATGAATGCTTGGCTCTTTTGGAGGATCTAGTAGATTTACATATTCATAGAGTCCTTTTGATTTTATTAACTTGGCCTGATTGTCTACTTTGATTTTTCCAAAAAATATGTCTTCTAATTCATTATACTCGTTCATTAATGACGGTATGTCTTCAAATCCCAATTCTCTTGCACCTGTAATTCTTTTGTAAAGGAGTAATAGGATGGATTTTGGACTTCCAAACTCTAGCCATTTTTGACCTGTGATTACATTGCCTAATGATTTTGAGATTTTTTTTCCTCCTTTATCTAAAAACATTTCATATTTGACATGATGAGGGTGTGGAAAATTCAAAATCTCATCTGATACCCAATCATTTACTTTAACTGAATCCATGATATCTTTTCCATATGCCTCAAATCTGATGTCAAATGCTGCCCATCTTGCAGCAAATTCTACTTTCCATGCTAGTTTTCCTAAATCTTTGGTAATGTCTGCTTCTCCATCATGACCACACCCTTTGATCATTTTTGAGCCAATCTCTGCATCATGACACTTGTATCTTACTTTCTTTTCATCGGCCAAATACTCGAATGTTTCTGCTGTGTAGAGTCTATTGCAGTTTGAACAAACTGGGAAATATGGAAGAAATTTTTGAAACTTTTCTTGACCTACTAGTTCTGAAATTTTATCTCCTATCTTTGAACTATTCTGCAAAATTGTGTGAATCTGATCTTTTAGTAGTCCTTTCTTGTATGTGTCTCTGGCTCTTCTAAATTCGTATTTAATTCCCATTTTATCAAGACCATCCAAAAGAATACTACTCATGTGCATTCCATATGACTCATGACATCCAAATGGATCTGGAATTAATGAAACGGGTTTTGCCAAATGTTCTTCTAAAGAATCAGGGAATCCTTCTGGGATCTTTCTTAATCCATCTAAATCATCAGAGTATGCAATTAATTCTGATTTATATCCAAAGTTTTCTAGTGCAAGTTTTACTCCGTATGCTCTAACTGCATCTCCTAGACTTCCAATATGTGGTACTCCAGAAGCTCCGAGTCCACTTTCAACTCTTAAAACATCTACACTTCTACCTAAGGATTTTTCACGTTCTAGCAATTCATGAGCTAATTTATCTATCCAAGTTCCCTTTCCAAATATTTCCTGCTCTGACATATTTTATTCTCGATTCAATGATTTTGTCATGTATGGCCCATATAACGAATACCCTAATTTTTGATAATACTCTCTTGTTCCTATGGCACTAATCACTAAGAGTTTCGTAGCGTCAAATTCTTCTTTAGATATTTTTTCAGCCTCTTTCATCAAATTTTTCCCCAACCCTGAATGTTGTATTGCGTTTTCTCCTTTTTCTCCCAACTTTAATGATTTACCATACACATGTAATTCCCGTACAATACATGAGTCATTTCCAACTTCTCTTCGATGTGCAAGAATACTCGGTTTTCTTAATCTCAAAAACCCATAGATTGAATCATTTACATCTTCATATGACAAAAATACTTCATTTCCACCCGATGATTCGTAATCAATTCTATTTAATTTTAGATTCTGATCATCTGTCTTTTTGTTTGACAGTCCTGCCTCTCTGCATCTTATACATTTACATGAAATGCCTTCCTTGCTCAGATTTTGGTGTACTATTTGTCTGAGATTTCCTGATTTTGGACCTGCAATGATCTCCTTTGGCGATATCTCTCTCTGTATTCTCATTATTCGAACCCATTTAGGGACGTTTCTTTTTACTTCCGTTAAAACTCTGATCATGTCTTGATCTGAATATGGAGTGTATTCTCCACGTTTGTATTCTTCATAAAGTGGAGTATTTTCTATGACTAATGATGGATAGATTTTCAACATATCTGGTCTAAGTTGTGAGTCATCGAATAATTTTTTAAAATCTGATATGTCTCCCTCGGGAGTCATTGTAGGAAGACCTGGCATCATATGTGCCACAATTTTATATCCCGCGTCTTTTGAAATCTGAAATGATTCGATTACATCGTTGTAATCATGTCCTCTATTGACAATTTTGTATACTCTTTCTTGTAATGACTGCACCCCAATCTCTATTCTTGTAATTCCATAATCCAACATTGCATCAATATGTTTTTGTTTGCAGTAATCTGGTTTTGTTTCAATTGTAAATCCCACATTTCTTATTTTTGCATGTTCATTGTTTGATTTTGCTTCTTCCAAATTATTTGATTCACTCCCATTTAGTGCATCATAGCAAGATTTGATAAAATTTTCTTGATAGTCTTTTGGCATGAATAGAAATGTTCCTCCGACAATTACTATTTCCATCTTTGATGGGTCATGCCCATACGCAATCAGCTTTTCAATTTTTGTTGTGATTTGGAGTTTAGGATCATAATTATTTTCAATTGCATTTAGAGTCGATGGCTCCTTTCCTGTATAACTATTCGGTGAATTGTATTCAATCCCACCTGGACAATATGTGCATCTCCCATGTGGACATGCATATGGTTTTGGCATTAATGCAATTATTGATACCCCTGATGCTGTCTTGATTGGTTTTTTAAGTAAAACTTTTTGTAATTTAGAAAAATCTGAATCTTTTGCCATTGAAAGAATTTCATGATTTCTGGGAATTCGTACAAGTGCGTATTTTGAACATATTTTTTTAATTTCATCTCTGACTTGTCTTTTAGTTGGTTCATTTACAGTTAGAAGATTTTGCATGATTTCACCACATGCTTTTGAAAATATGGGCTCCAACTTAATCATAAATACTCGTATTGCAATGTACATAAATTCGTTAAATAACTTCGCAGTTTCTATTTGTCAGTACTTTCTAGAAGTGATTATTTTGTCCTTTTTCTACTCTTAAAATTGTTTTAATGATTATAGTCTTAGCATCAGATCAATCATCAAAACAATACTGCCTACTGCTACTGTTATTATCATGAATGGGAATCCAATTTTAAAAAATTGCATGAAGGTAATTTTGTAACCATGTTTTTCTGCCAGTCCGATAGCGATGATTCCTGCACTGGATCCAATAAGTGTGCCATTTCCACCAAGTCCTACACCCAAAGATAATGCCCACCAAAGGGGGCTAATAACATCATGAAATCCTGCTGCAATGGTTGGATTTTGATTTAGAACTTCAATTAGCGGTATCATAGTTGTAGCAAATGGAATGTTATCTACAAAGGCACTTGCAATTGCAGATACCCATGTTATCATAAAGAAAGTCCCCCATGGGTTTCCTGCTGTGATGCCAAGTGCTGTTTTGGCCAACATGTCAATCATTCCAGATTCTTTTGCGATACTTATGGTGATGAAAAGACATGCAAAGAATATGAGAGTACTCCAATCCACTTCGTGTAATATTTTTTCAGGTTTTATTTTTGATATGAGTAACAAAACGCCTGCACCACCAAGAGCAATAATTGAAGGCTCAATGTGTAAAATTCCATGAATAATGAATAATGCTATGACGCCAAACAAAACCAATAATGATTTTATCAAAAGCGGTCTATCTTTTATAAATGACATTTCATCTTGATTCATTATTTCTTCAAGATTTTGTGGTGTTGTTTTTAGTTCTTTTCTAAAAAATACTTTGAATAGCATCAATGATGCTATTAATGAAATTGCAATTGTAGGACCCATATGAATCAAAAATGTAAAAAAGTCAATGTTGGCAGCTGAGCCTATCATTATGTTTGGTGGATCTCCAATAAGAGTAGCAGTTCCACCTATGTTTGATGCAAGTACCTGTGCAAGTATGAATGGAATAGGGGACATGCGAAAAATTTTGAATATGGAAATAGTTACTGGAATCATAAGTAGAATTGTTGTAACATTATCTATGAACATGGATGTCACTGCAGTAAATACACTCATCATGACCAAAAGTTTCCACATGTTTCCTTTGGATGCTTTACCCATTTTGATTCCAATATACTGAAAAATTCCTGTCTCAGCTAAAATGGTCACAATGATCATCATTCCTAACAAAAGACCTATTGTGTTAAAATCGATAGACCGAACTGCAAACTCATAACTTTCGTCAGCTTGGAAAAGACCTGTGGTAATTCCAATTCCAATCGCAATGGTAGCTGTTATCAACACGATTACAGTTCTATGAATAATTTCAAATGCTAGTACAACGTATATTGAAAGCAGAATTATTGCTAAAAGACGCAAGGAAATACTTGCATTAAATCCTATAATTTCTGGAATGATCCAAACTAAAACGGAAAGAACGATTAAAACTAAAACTCCTATGGTTGTTTTCTTATTAACTGATGGAACAAAATCCACAAATTTGCTCATAAATTATTTTTGCAAATACTCCTCAAAAGTCTTTTCTTTTACTTTTCAATTATAATTACACATGAATTCATCCAACATATTTTAGTCCATAATATTGTCTTCTGCAATTGCATGGTGATTATTTTTTACAATTATTAAATTACTAGGCAATTTTTATAGAATTTACAAAAACTCCTTTTTTAGATGTAATCTGGCCGATCTCTTGACTTGATATATTATGTTTTTTAAATATTGATTTTATTTTATCTGCTTGATCTTTTGATGCAACGACACAAAATCCCACGCCCATGTTAAATGTCTTGTACATCTCATCTTGTTTCACACCTTGCTCTGCAATTAATTTCATTATCGGTGGAATCGTTGGCAGTGAATCTATACTGTATCCTATTTTTTTGAGACGGAGTAATTTTGTAAATGCACCACCTGTAATGTGTGCCAACCCACTTACTTTACACTTTTGAATTATTTCTAAAACTGGTTTTACGTAAATCTCCGTAGGTGTCAAAAGGGACTCTCCTATTACCCCAACTCCTTTTACTTTGTCTTTTACAGAATATTTTGTCAAAAGTGCTTTTCTTGCTAATGAATATCCGTTGGAATGCAATCCACTACTTTTTGCACCTATTATGATATCTCCTGATTTTATTTTATTTCCAAGCACCATGTCTTTCTTTGAAACAAGACCTACTACCATTCCTGCTAAATCAAATGAAAATCCTTTACCTGCAATGACGTCTGGCATTATTGCTGTCTCTCCTCCTACAATTGGCATTGCAGATTTCTTTGCACCTTTTACCAATCCCTCTACAATCTCTTTGAAAATTCTTTGATCATTTTTGTTTGCAGCGATATAATCTACAAATGAAACCGGTGTTGCACCGATACAGATTACATCATTTACATTCATTGCAACACAATCAATTCCAATCGTGTTGTATTTTTTCATCAAATTCGCAATTACTACTTTAGTTCCCACCCCGTCTGTATGGGTAGCTAATAATTTTCCTCCTGGAATCTCTACAATTCCTGCATAATGTCCAAAACCATGTGTAATTTTTGCCATTTTTTGGAGTTTATGTGTGGATTCAATCATCTTGCCTATTGCTGCCTGACTTTGTTTGATTTTGGTTATGTCCACGCCTGCTTTTTTGTAGGTCAAGACCATAGTTTCATGCGTATTTGCTGTGAATAAAAGAATTTGCCTAGTTTTTGACTCACATGTACATGCCCGCAAATTCTTCTCTATGCTCAACATATTTTTGAGATAATTCACTAAATTCGGAATTGATTCTCTCTTTTTCTTTCTTCAAATCTGACGTATCTATTTTCATGTCGTAGAATCTATTTAGTGCCTCTATTAGTGTGGATGCTGCTGCAGGGTCTGGTGATGTCTTGTTTGCTTTTGCAAGTAGCGATATTCCTTGAATCTTTCTTACAATACATTCATTTAAAATTCCTCCTGGAATTCCTGTGATAAATCCCTGTGGAATCATACTGATGTCTTTGTCTGCCATTGTTCTTATCAAATCTTCTCCTGCTGCACAATATGCTTTATTATCATGTTCCTCACTTGCTATCCCATCTAGAATTACAATTTCTTTTGAGCCTTTTTTATCTACCCAATCTAAAATAGCTGAAACAAGTGAGTACAACCCTTCCATTCTTAATGTTATTTCACAAATTATTGTACATATTGTGCCTTCTTTGTTTGCATAAAATCTGAAAGGATGACGTAATCTCCCTTTCATAAAAACAGTTGTTGGTGGAAGATATTTTGATCTCATTAATCCTATTTCCTCCATTTTTAATTCTTCAATGATGTGACTAATTGCAAGTGGCCCTACAAGACCTGCCCCTACAAACCCTGCAAATATTATCGGACTATTGAGTTCCACTTTTTTTATCTCAAATACTTCTGCTTCAGGAAATCCTTCTTGCATTCTTTACGTCGATTGTTCTGTCTAATTACTTTTATGAATAAACAGATTCAACATGATTCTTCCTTTGTCTGTTATGGAATAAATCATGTTTGATCCAACTGCCTCTTTTTGCACAAAGTTGTAATTTACACAAAGATGTAAATAATTCAGAAATGATTTTTTCATTCTTATTTTTGATTTTGAATATAGATTTGAAAAAGTCATTGGGTTTCCTTTAAGCTGGTACAATAATTTTAAAAGAGATAATGTACTGTAATCCCGTGTTCTTGCTTTTACTGCATCTAATACTTGGACGTCCCTTGTTATGATAAAATCCTCAAATTGGTCTGCCACTTCTATGGGTATGTATGTTAGTCTTGCTCGCATCATACCGTATAGTACGGTACATTACCTTATTAATGTTAAACTCGAGCTTTGTTGATCAATCTAGATGGTTTTTTTACACCTTATTTTGTGCCTAGCGGTCTATTTTCGTATTGTTTTATTTTCATTACTTGTTTGAATGAGTGATGTTTTTTCTATAAATTAGTCTGATTCTGAATTTTGTTTTAGTTATACAATTTCATAATATGTGATTCTTACAGTTGTTATTTTATTGACTATACAATCTCACATGCATTTCTTTTTTAATAATTATCTCATCTAAATAGTCAATTACTCTTTTCTTGGATTCTTGTATTTGAATTTGTTAATTTTGATTAGTTCTGCATATGAACCAAATTTAGATACATCTGAAATTTTATCTAATTCATCATCTGATTCATCGCTAGTATCGAATTTTTTTAATATTTTGTAATTGGTGTTTCTTTCTGCAGGAACTCTTCCTATCTCTCTTGCTAATCGTCTTATTTCTTTTGGTCTTATCAATTGACCATGATTGGAACCTGCAGATGTTGAAATGCTTTCATTGATTAATGTTCCTCCAAAATCATTGGCTCCCCACATTAACAACAATTGTGACATTTTCTGTCCTTCCTTTACCCATGACATTTGAATATTGTCTATGTAATTATTTAGCATGATTCTTGCAATTGCATGTGTTAGCAATACGTCATTACCACTGCCTCCTTGTCTTATTCCATCATGTAATTGATGTTTGTACATTGGGGCTTCACTATGAACAAAATTGAGTGGAACAAATTCTGTAAATCCTCCTGTCTCTTTTTGAATTTCTCTAATTTTTGCAATATGATTTACTCTGTCTTCAGGTGTTTCAATGTGTCCAAACATCATAGTTGAGGTTGTGTTGATTCCAAGATTATGGGCCGTCTTGATAACTTCTACCCAATCTTTTACACTAATTCTTCCTGGGGATATTTTATCTCTTAATTTTTGATCTAGTATTTCTGCTGCTGTTCCTGGTAGAGTGTTTACACCTGATTCTTTTAATCTTTTAAGATAATCTCTAATTGTTGTCTTTGATCTTGTTGCTCCGTAGAGAACTTCCTCTGGTGAAAATCCATGTATGTGGATATCTGGAATTTCTTTTTTAATTGCTCTACAAATATTTTCATACAAATCTCCGTCCATATCTGGTGGAAGACCAGCTTGAATGCAGACTTCAGTTGCACCTAATTGATGTGCCTCTTTTGCACGTCTTACAATTTCATCTGTTGGGAGAAAGTATCCTTCCTCTTCTCTGAAATCTCTACTAAATGCGCAAAAACCACATTGTTTAATGCACACATTGGTAAAATTGATGTTTCTATTTACAACATATGTGACTGTATCTCCGACTCTTCTTTTTCTAATTTCATCTGCAACCAATCCTACTAAATGAAAATCTATCCCTGTTGTGCTGTATAGTCTTAATCCTTCCTGTGCTGTTATCTCTTTATCTGATAATGCCTTGTTTAAAATCTCAGAAACAAAAGAGTCTGAATTTTTAAGCAGTAATTCTATGTTGACACTCATTTCCAATACTCCTTTCTTACCAAGCCCTCTTCATCTTCGATATCTTTCATCTTATCTCTTAACTCTTTGCCAACAAATGAAAAAAATTCTGGATAAACAGGAAACCTGCATTTTAATTCAAATCCTGCGTTCATTGAGTCTTGTTCTATTTTTTTAATCTCTGGCCAAGAAAATTCAGGATTTACATAATCTGGCGTAAGTGGTGAAACTCCACCCCAATCATTAATTCCTAAGGATAGAAAACTGTGATATGAATTTGGAGATAAATTTGGAGGAATCTGTATGTTCATTTTTGGCATGATTATTCTTGTTAATGCAACAACTATTTTGAAATAATTTTCATTAGCCGGAGGGAAATTATTCATCCTAGTGTCTTGTTTTGGTTGAAAATTTTGTACAATTACTTCTTGTATATTTCCATATTTTTCATGCAGTTTTCTTATTGCCAAAATTGAATCTATGATTTCAATTGGTGTTTCTCCAATTCCTACCAGTATTCCAGTTGTCATTGGAATTTTTAATTCACCTGCATTCTGCAGTACTTCAAGCCGTGCTTTTGGTCTTTTACTTGCAGCTAAATAATGCGGCATTCCTTTTTCTGTAAGTCTTTCACTGATGTTTTCTAACATTATGCCCATTGACACATTGCTTTTTTGTAATTCTTTTAGATCTTCTTTATTCAAGTTTCCTGCGTTAGTATGTGGAAACAACCCCATCTCTATTGCCAATTCTGATGCATGAATCAAATATTCGGCAGTTGATTTGAATCCATTTGTCTTTAACCAATCTCGTGCCTCTTGATATCTTTGTTCGGGCTGTTCCCCTGTTACAAACAAAGCTTCTACACATCTGTATTTTTTTGCAAGACTCAATAATTGTTTTATTTCTTGTTTTGACATTAGAGATATTTTTTCATCACTTGGTTCTGCCTTGTAAGTACAGTACGAACATGTATCTTTACATAAATTTACAATATTGAAAAATGCTTTTTTTGAAAATGTAACTGAATTGTCTTTGAATCTTTTTCTCAATCTTTGAGATGTTGAGAATAACTCATTGGGATTATTTTTTGAATTTTCATAGATTTGTATTATTTCATCTCTGGAAATTGTCTTGTCTTCTAAAACATTGTTTAAACTCTCAGAGTTTAACACAAGTTTGTTCAACAGTTGTTGTGCTTGCCTAGAAGTATTTATGCTTGTATTGCTTTAATTTCCATTTGGTCTTTCTTCTAAGGTAATTGTGATGTTGGTAGTTCTACCATCTCTTAGAATCTCTAAATTCATTTCATCTCCAATGGATTTTGCTCTTTGTAGATGAACCAAAATATCATCTATTTTTCTTACTTGTTTACCGTCTACTGATAATATGATGTCTCCTCCCAATGGGTATTTCACTCCGTCAATTTCAACTGTTTCATTAGATCCATGCATGCCAGCTTTTGATGCGGGGCTATTTTCTACTACTGTTATTACGAGAAATCCTACAGCATCATTTAGATCCAAAACTTTGGCTAGATCAGGATCAATATCTCTACCAGAAATTCCAATCCATGGGTGATGGTATTCTCCATTTTCTATTAGAGTTGGAACAATTTTGGCTATTGTCTGAGATGGAACTGCAAATCCAACTCCGGTAAATTCACCTGTTGCAGACTGTATTGCTGTGTTTATTCCTACAATTTCTCCTCTCATGTTCAACAACGGTCCTCCGGAATTTCCTGGATTAATTGCAGCATCTGTTTGAATCACATCTGGAATGGAATACCCTGCTCCTGAAGGTAAGAGTCTGCCTAATTGACTAACAATTCCTGATGTCATAGACCCTGATAGGCCAAATGGGTTTCCAATCGCTGCAATGGGTTCTCCGACTTTGAGATTAGCTGAATCCCCTAATGATAGTGGTTTTAACAATGACAAATCCGCATTAACTTTGATGACTCCGATATCTGTAAATTGATCAAAACCAATTACCTCTGCATTGTATGAACGACCGTCAAGAAATGTAACGACTACTTTTTTTGCATCCTTTACAACATGAGAATTTGTAATGACATGTCCTTTTTTATCAAAAACAAAACCAGAGCCAACTCCATTTGTTCCATTTACCTGATCTGTTCTATGAACAGTGACTTTGACTACTCCTGATTCTGATTTTTCAAATATCTCAATTAATGAAAGATTTTTTGAATATGATGGAGTTGTTTCTCCTATTGCATTTGGAATAGGTTTATCATTTACGATAATTTCAGATTTCATTGTAGTATGTGGTGTTATCAAAATTACTGCAAAAATAACTGCAACAATTACAGATCCAATTGCTCCACCCACTAGAATTCCTGATTTATCCATGCAAAATCGTTACCTGAATTTCCATCTAAAAGTATTGCTATACACTAATCGCGTTTTGAATATGATCTTTCATGGAATATCTTCTTCCTCTCCAAGATACGGTACTATTTTTTGCCTGAACTAATCCGCTTAAAAATCCAAGTACTACCACCAAGCTACCTATGGGGGCAAACAACGCATCGATTAATCTCAGATGCAATAGTTTTTTGACTTCAATTATAGCTCCGATGTAAATCATTATTGAAGCAACAAGTGATGTTACAAATAGAATTGAAAACGATGTTGTTTCTAATGCCCATAACGTAGAATATGCTAAAATTGGAAATGGCATAAAAAGTAAGAACAATACTGCAAAGAAACTCCCAATTGCAATTTTCTCACTTTGAAGATATAATGGAATCATCAGTCTCTTGAGGGCATTCCATAGTGTGCTTTTGTCTCGTGCCCACACTGCTTCAATTAGATGGTCTCCTCTGACAATTTTCATCCTATGCCCTGACTCTTTTACTTTTTTCCCTAATGCACCATCTTCAATGATTTCATGTTTTACGCCTTCATGTGTTCCTACTGATTCGTAGGTTTTTTGTTTAATTATGAAAAAACTACCAAAGAAATATGCTGTTTTCTTTGAAGGGTCATTTACTCGAATGGCTGAAAATCTTGTATGCAGAAATGTTGAAATCATAGGGAGTGTGATTCTTGTCCAAAAATCCATTACACGCATTTTCGGAATTGCAGATAATGCATCTAAATTAAAAGAAAGTAAATGTGATACTGCAAGGGAAATTACATTTTGTGAATGTTTAGTATCTGCATCTGTAAATAACAACAGTTCTCCTGTTGCTTTTTTGTATCCTTCCATGCATGCCCAATTTTTCCCCATCCATCCATCTGGTTTTATTTGTGCATTTACTGGTATTATTTTGGAATTTTTCTTTGCATATTCTGAAATGATCTTGCCTGTTGCATCTTCTGATGAATCATCGATTACAATGATTTCATAATTTGTATAGTCTTGCTCGATTAATGAATCTAAACATCTTTCAATAAATTCTTCTTCATTTCTTGCAGGAAGAATGATTGAAACTTTAGGATTATCATGTTCCTTTCTTTCAAATCTATCTAGATATGGAGTTAATCTGACAGAATTTATCATTGATTTAATTAGAAATACCCATGCTATGGATACTCCGATTAAAATTGCAGTTAGTGAATAATTCAAAACATCTAAAATTAATTCCATGACTTTACCTCTCTATTTCTTCTTTGATCTTTTGCAATGCTTGCACTGTTCCGCTCTCGATGTGTTTTTTTATCATTCCTGTAAACATTCCCATCATTCCTGTAAGTTTAATATCCCATTTTACTTTGAGTAATGTTTTTTCATCTTTGAGAGTTAGGGTTATGATTTTGATTCCATCTATGATTCCATTTGTAAATACAAATTCAATCTTTTCTTTGGGTTGTAATTTTACTTCTTGCATGCATTTTTGGTCTCTGAATGCAATAGTTATCTCCCTGATGATGATATTGTCGTTTTTTGACATGTTTCTGATCTCTTTAGTTCCTTTCCAAAATTTTGGCTCATTATCTATGTCTGATATTATGTCCCAAACTTTGTCTATTGGAGCACTAATTTCAACTGAAACTTCAATTTCTGCCATGCCTCTTACTCGTTAATTTCGCATTAAATATATTAGATTCCTATATTTACAGAAAGAGACTGTGATGGGCAACATGCCTAAAATCCAGAACATTAACTCCAGTTCTAACGGCAATTGCCAAACTTCCGTCACAGTCAATTACCCTTAAAAAAATGAAACCTTCACGATATATGCCAAAAATTGGAACATTTGATGGGGCAGGATTTTGGAAAAATGCCTATGCTCATCAACGTGCTAAGTTACTAAAAATGGTAAATGTCCCTGATGACCAAATAGTTGCATTAGTTAATAAAAAATATGTCGAACTCCCTGCAGCTCTAAAATATGAAATCGAAACAAGTGGTATAGATAAAAAAGTTCTAATGTGAAATTTCGAAATTCATTTTAACAAGGTAATTTAGGAATTCTTATGTCACATGTATCTTATGATGATTTTGCAAAATTAGATATTCGTGTGGCGAAAATTATTTCAACTGAACCTATTCCTGGAAAAACTAGAATTATAAAAGGAGTGATTGATCTTGGTAATGAAAAAAGAAATGTGATAATCGGTGGTGCACAATATTACATGCCCGAAGATATTATTGGAAAAATTGTAATTGTTATTGCAAATCTAGAGCCCAAAATAATGGCAGGCGTTGAATCAAATGCCATGCTTTTAGCAGCTGATGTTGATGATAAACCATTTTGGTTAACTGTAAATGAGGATGTTCCATTAGGAAGCCCGATAAAATAATTAGAAAATAAATTTCACCAATAATTATTCGTAGATCATCAGGTTTTTTTCTTCTAGTAATGCATGCAAGTTGTTTACTGATCTATACACGTCAGGTTCTTTTTTAGCGCCAGTGCAGACAAGTTTTCCAGAAGAAAATAATAAAATTACTGTCTTTGGATCTAGCATTCTATGAATTAATCCTGGGAATTGCTCTGGTTCATACATACTTCTTGGTAAAGTTCTTGCAGCTTGTTCAAGATGGATTTTTCCGCCTAGGTTAATTGATGCTACTATGTTTTGAATTTCAACTGTTGCATCTTTTTTTATTTTAATTCCACCTTTTCGAAGTTGTTGCACTACCGTTTTTACTGCCTTTCTTGCCATCTCTTCAGATTTTGATCCGGTGCATACCATTTTTCCTGAGGTAAAAATCAAAGTTGCTGTTTTTGGAACCTTTAGTCTAAAGACTAGTCCTGGAAATTGTTCAGGATGATATTCTACATCTGGGAATGTTCTTGTGATCTCATTCAAGTCCATTTTCTGATCAACAGAGGCGGAGGCTACCACGTTTTCCACGCTTACAATAGGCTTTGTTTGTGGCATAATCAGGCTTTTTCTATTACAACTATAATAAAAGCACTCGCCATTTTTTACCTTCGAGTAGACCGTTTTTATAATTTCTGCTATGAGTTCAAATTTTTAGTTAGTGGTATCTTGTTTATACGAATGATTTAATTTAGATTCACCTGTCTTTGAGTTTAATGGATATTACAAATATCGATTTTGATCAATTATTTGGATTAAACGATGATACAAATCCAATTATGATGTTAATCTGGATTGTTCCAATTGTTATTTTTGTATTCTATGGACAGCGAATTCAATTAACAATTACATCTGGAGAAATAAAAAATGGGATCAAAAAACTAGAAGACTATAAAACTAAATCACGAAATGAACTAATTGATTATATTAAAAAAAATATGAATCCTAAAGATGATCCAACTAAAAAAATTGACCGCTTTTTAGATTATTTCACTATAATGCCCATTGATATGGATCCAAATGGCATCGTTGCCAAAGTCAGACATATTGTAAGAGCACGTGAAGATTATTCTAGAGAACATATCAAGTCGTTATCTCCTCAAACAAGTGATTTAGAATTAACAAAAATTCAAACACTGCTTGAAATTGCCACTTCTTTGCAAATGATTTACAAAGTAATCAATCATCTTTTCTTGACTGCAAAAAAGCATAACAACTATCCATTAATTTTACCACTTCAAATGATTTTGCCTTTCATATTGGAAGAAGCTGAAGCCATGCACAAAGCTATTCCTGCTTTTAAAATGGGTCAGCCCATAGGTGATGGAATAGGACCTATGGTTGTAGGTAAAATGATGCTTGATACTAAAAAAGAATCTATTGCTTTCCAAACTGTTCTTAGTGAAACTCAATACGATGGACGAAAATTATTTCTATTAAAAGCCGAAGGTCCTGGCTCTACTGTTGGTAGACCTGGGGATGCAGTAGAATCTATTGTTTTTAAAAACAAACCTGATGTCATAATTATGGTAGACGCTGCATTAAAAATGGAAGGAGAGGAATCTGCAACCATTGCACAAGGGTTTGGTGCAGCAATAGGAGGAATTGGAACTGAAAGATTTCAGTTAGAAGATATTGCAACAAAAAATAATATCCCTATTTTTGCAATTGTTATAAAACAATCCGTCCAAGAAGCAATCACACTGATGACTAAAGAAATTGCAAGTAAGGCAGATAATGTACGCTTGCAAATCTATGATATGATTCATGACAACACTACACCTGGTCAGTCCATTTTGTTAATTGGTGTGGGAAATACTATGGGTGTATCACAATGATGTTCTCAAAAGAGAAAACCATCTATGCATATACTGTAGAAAAATGTAATCAGTGTAATTTGGAAAGAAAAAGAAACTTCAAAGAGGGAGATTTCCTTTTTGCTAAAACCTCAAAATGTGATTCTTGTAATGGGATTACTATGATAGAAAGAATTTTTGGTGAAACTATTGAGAAATAAAATTATCTCTCTAATTTAATTGGCTATTTTCTGTAATTTTCTTGTATCTGTTATCCGATCTGAATAATTTTCGGAATTATTAAATTTGGGTTTTTTTTGAAAAAATCATGAATTTTCTGAGTAGAAAAAAATCCGAGTCAGTGGAGACATTGAATAAAAAAGGGTATGAACTCAATCAACTTGGTAAACACTCTGAATCCATAAAGTGCTATGATGAGGTGTTGACTGTTGAACCGAATAATTTATTGGCATTGAAGAACAAAGGGTTTGCTCTTATCAAACTTGTCAAGATGGAAGAATCTATAGAGTGTTATTCTAAGGTGTTGGATGTTGAACCAAATGATCTAGTTGCATTGAAGAACAAAGGTTATGCCCTTAAGCAACTAGGTAATCATGAAGATGCACTGGAGTGTATTCAAAGAGCATCAGATCTGATATCATCTAAAAAATAATTTTCCAAGTAACAGTATGCAAAATTTACTATAATTATACACATGATATTTGTATAGCAAATAACAACATGTGTTTGTTAATCTATTGAGAAATAGTTGTTACTGTGACGCCGTTCTCATTTGGAATGAAAGTATGTTCTGCCTGAGCAACTCTTTGCTCATTTATTTCAATTAATACTGGATATGCCTGAACTGCTTTTTTATTGATTAGTTGTTCTAATAGGTCTCTGGCTTTCTTTTCCTCCCAATCTTTTGTAATCCATCTTAGTGCAAAAGGTAACATGTTGAATTTTTCCCAGATATAATCCAGTAGCCTATCTGCTTCATCGTTTTTTGTTTTTTTTCTTGAATTTAATGCAAATATGTTTTTTATTTTTCCATTTCTTACAAATCCCCCCCCTTTCTCTGTAGTGACAAATGGCTCACATGCATAAGCTGTATTTTCTGCTAGGGTAAATCCTCCTACTGACCAAATATTTGGGATAGATCTTCCTGCATGTATTGTGTATTGCCCTAAAGAATGACCGCTAAGATTTGCAATTGGCTTTAATCCAGTTTGTTTTATTGTTTTTTCTATTGTTCGTCCAATGTCACTTGCTTTGACTCCTACTTTTATCATGGACATTGCATTGCTTAATGCTTCTTCTGCAGCTTGAATTAATCCTTCATACTGTGCATCCTGACAAACCGTAACTGCAGTGTCTGCAATATATCCATTAATTTGTGTGCCGAGATCAATTTTGACCAAATCTGAATCTGTAATTGTGATTGGATCATTTGGTTCTGCTGTATAATGAGCTGCTATTTCATTGATACTTACATTTACTGGAAATGCACATTTTGCTCCGCGTTTTTTAATTTGATTTTCTACTTCTTCACAAATTTCATAAACTGTTTTTCCTACCCAGTTTCTCTCTCTTACTATCTCTCTTACTTCTGCAGCAATTTTTCCCGCTTTGATATAATCATCTAACTGCAATACTTTTCTGTTCTTTTGAATGCCTTTAAAATGATTATCTGTACTATGAAATTCTACACTATTTCCTTCTAAAACTATGGGCAAGACAATTCCAAAACACAACAAATCCTCCTGATCGCTAATTCTATAACTTATTTTCACTAATGAGAATCTAATCTTCCTTTAAATTTATGAAATGTAAACTGTGCATATGAAATCTTCCCACATTGTCATGTTACTAGTAATTTCTACAGTTATCATGATGCCTAGCATTTATGCTGAAGAGGAGGATGAAGAAATAGAAGATAATGGATTAATGCAAAG
>CALKVM010000023.1:0-24101 GCA_938049695.1 uncultured Candidatus Nitrosoarchaeum sp.
AAGAGATCGATTTTGGCAAGAGAAAAATTTCAAAAATGAATTTTAGCTATATTGTAACCATTCCAAAGAAATTCATTCATAGTACACGGTATGAGAAAATCATATCAGTGCAAATAATCATGTCAGATGGTTATCTAAAACTTGTACCTGTACGCGCAAAGAATGGAGATGAGGAAGTAGATCTGTAAATGATGAAAACAGTAAATACGATAAACTCTCTTGCAATGAATGATGAGGTCCGCACAAATGTGCGGTCTGATGTGGGAAAAATGACGCATGAACAAAGCCAAATAACAACTGCAAAACAAAAAAGAATCACAAAAAAAGACAACCTTCTTTCAAACCAAGACATACTACGCTGGTATGACAACCTAGCAAGAAGCAGTGTTGTAACAGCAGAAGTGAGGCTACGAAAACTAGGCAAGTTCTGTGAGAATAACAAAATGACTCCAAAGGAGTTAATCGAGTTAGGTCTCAAAGACCCAAGAGCAGTAGCAGACCTTCTGGAAGACAACATTACATCAATGGAAAAGAAGAGATACGCACCTCAGTACATCAAGACAATAATCACAGCAGTCAAGTCATGGTTACACCACTTTGACATCGAAGTAAAGCGAAGAATAAAGATTGCAAATGTGGATGCAACACCAACGCTTGTAGATGAGCGAGTTCCAGAAGCATCAGAACTTACAGAATTGTTCAACCGAGCAAATCTAAGGGCTGGTGCAGTGATATCACTGATGGGAAAAGCTGGACTGCGACCAGAAGTGCTAGGAAATCATAACGCAACAGACGGACTGATGATACAAGATCTGCCAGAACTTGAAGTGATACACGGAATTACAAGATTTACAAAAACACCTGCAAGAGTTGTCATTAGAAGAACACTCTCAAAGGCAGGACACAAATATTTCAGTTTCATTACAGAAACTGGAGCAGAGAAAATACTTGCATATCTCAATCAGCGAATGATTGACGGTGAAATTCTCAGTCCTGAAAGTCCTGTGATAGCACCTTTTTCAAAGTACAAAAGATTCCGTGGAAAAAATGAAGGAAAAAAGTTTCTTTGTACTGCAATAATTGAAAGAGATGTACGAAATACAATGAGACCACGCTTCAAGTGGAGACCATACGTGCTAAGAGCGTTCTTTGATACACAATTGCTGATTGCAGAATCCAGAGGAAAAATAGCTCATGACTTTCGTGTTTTCTTTATGGGACACACTGGTTCCATGGAAGCAAAATATACAACAAACAAGAGCATACTACCAAAAGCCTTGACAGATGAGATGTACGAGTCTTTTAAAAAATGTCAGGAATTTTTGGACTATGAGACCAACACAAAACAAGACGAGGAAATCACAAAACAGCGAGTTGTGACATCAGAAGAGTTTGAAAAATTGGTGATAGAAGGTTGGCAGTTTCTTGGAACATTGCCAAATGGCAAAATTGTTATCAAAAATAGGCAGGGCTTGGACTAACAGATAGTATGGGCCCACAGGGATTTGAACCCTGGATTTTCGCCGTGTAAGGGCGACGTCATAACCGATCTGGACCATGAGCCCAGAAACATTCCTTGATGAAAACCATTTAAACTTTGAGACAAGGAACAATCTAGAAATTTGATCAGAGTTTTGTACAAGTATGACAGATTTAGATTTTTTTTCTAGTCCAATAGGATTAGGTCATGTGACAAGAGACATAGCTATCGCAAATAATTTTGAAAACATATCAACAAAATTTGTAACAGGAAGTGGAGCTGCAAAAATTCTAAAAAATTTAGATTTTAAAGTTGAGGATGTATACATTCCTCCACAGTTTATTGTAGAAAATGGAATGCTAAAGAATTCAACAAGATGGCTCTGGAATTATTATCAATATTATAAAAGATGTAAAAAAAGTGCTAAAAAAATTATCGATGTAGATAGTCCAAGATTAGTTATCAGTGATGAAGACTTTGCTTCACTTACTGTTGCTCAAAATAAGAAAATACATACAATTTTGATTACAGATATTGTACAAACTAATTTTGTAAATGGAATAACATCATTTATTGAAAAAAAGATGAATAAATCAATGCAAACGATTATGAAAAAATGCGATACTGTAATTATTCCAGAAAATGGTTCCGATGAAGGAAATATTAGAAGAGTTGGGCCTATTGTAAGACAAATAAATTTTTCTAGAGAAGAACTTCGAAAAAAATTCTCTTTTGATAAAAAAACTATAGTTGTTTCAATAGGTGGAACAGATGCAGGACAGTTTTTAATTGAAAAAACACTAGAATCCATATTAAAAATAAATCAGGATGTAAATGCAATAGTTGTTTCAGGTCCATCTTTGAGCAAAAAATTCGGAGATCATATAAGAAATTTAGGATTTGTTAGTAATCTTCATGAGATAATTTTTGCAGCTGATGTTATAGTATCTCTTGCAGGTAAATCAACTATTGATGAGGCAAGAGCATATGGAACACCTGGAATTTTTATTCCAATAAAAGGGCATTTTGAACAGGAAGATAATGCTAGAGAGGAAGGATTTGTTTTTGAAGATATCAACAAATTAGATAAATTACTCTTAGAAAAACTAGAGCAAAAACGAAACCCACTAGAAACCAAAGGTGCAATTAATGCATACAATATAATCAAAAAGTTGATTTGACAAAATTTGATCCAATCCTTAATAGATAGCCAATTAATTTTGTTAAAGCACTATGACGAAGTTAGTTGTAGCCAAATTTGGCGGAAGTGCAATTGGTATTGATGGGATTTCAATTCCAATAATTATAGATAGAATTAATGATTTAAAGAGAGATTCCAAGGTTATTGCAGTTTTTTCAGCACCACTTACAATTCAGAATGGAAAAAAATGCTCACTTACAGATGTAATTTTAGAACAAGGAAGAAACGTGGAAAATGGAACCAAAGCATCTTTGGATGCAGTAAAATCATGCTACCAAAAAATTCTGGAATTAGTAAACTCTGAAAATAAAGAAGATTGTCAAAAAATCATAAACTTGTTCCTAAAAAAAGCTGAAAATGCATTAGATGAAGCTCTTGGAAAAAAAGAATTTGCTGAAGAGATACGTTCACGATCACTGGCTTTTTCGGGAGAAATTTTGATGTCACATGTGATGAATCACATTTTACGAAGTAATGGGGTAAAAACAGATGCAGTGAGTTATGATGACTGGCCAATAATCACAGATCACAATATAGAATCAACAAATTTTCTTGCATCAAAATCTAGAGAAAATCTAGATAAAACAGCTAAACTAGTTGAAGAAAATGAGGTAGTTACAATAGGTGGTTTCATAGGTAAAACTCCAGATGGCATTACTACTACGTATGAGAGAGGGGGTTCGGATAGAACTGCAGCTGATCTGGGAATATTATTTCATAAAAAATATGAAACTAGAATAGACTTTGAAAAAGACAGTTCTGTAGTATCTGCTGATCCAAAAATTGTTGAAACAGGATTGACTGAAGTAGATCAACTATCATACAATGAAGCAAGATTAGCAGGAATGTTTGGAATGAAGATTTTAGATCCCATTGCAATAAAAGAGATTGTAGAAAATGGAGTAGATATGCCAATTATAGTCACAAATATGAAAGATCCATCAAAGACTACCATAATCAAGAGAATTCCAGATAGGAGAAATGATCATCCAATTAAGATAATTACTGGAAAGGAAAATTGTGCAATTTTCAAAATTGAAACAAATTCGGCGCAAAAATTGTTAATATCATTAGAAAAAGACAAGCGATATAACGAATATGTAATATTATCTCCATTTACAAAAGATGGAGTTGAATTTTCAAGAATATTATTTTTAGATGGAGATTATGTCAAAAGAAATGAAAAATATTTTCTTGGATTTGATCCACTTGCATCAATTACATACAACCGAGGAGTAATTACATTAATTGGTGATGAGATGTGGAGAGTGCAACAAGTAGCATCAAGAACCAGTGCAAAGATAGGTGAAGCTGGACTAAACATTTTGAATATGGATGCACAAGAAGAGACTTCAAGAATAATTATCGTAATTGAAGATTCTAAAGACAACATTAGAAAAGCAATAAACGCAGTTCATCAGATCAAATCTGAGATTAATTTTATTTAAGTGAAAGTGGCGTTACGGGTTTTCACCTGTAGCGCCATTAAGGGTTTATTCATGGACCGTTATCATGATTTAGTCCGGCGTTACCCAAAAACACGCGTTAATAATAGTTAGATTTTCTAGTATTTAGAGCTGATCTATATAGAAATCATTCAGATACGCTCAGATACATACCAAAGAATCATTCCTGCACCTATTATTGCGTACCACTTGAAGTTTTTCTTGTTTAGAAAAATATTAGATGAGGCTAGTTCGTCATCTCGATAAGTAGCTAGTCTAATCTTTCTCATTTCAAAGGCCTGACCAATCAGACCAATTATTAAAAGTGCAATTGCCGTAAAGCCCAAAATCCATTCCATACTAAAAAACACACTTTGTCAAATATGTAGTTTCCAGATTTGTCATAAAATACTCTATTCTAAAGATAATTCTTTAAATTAGTAGAGTATTTTCCCTCTCCTATGAAAGAAATTGGCAAGATTTGGATGAACGGAAAATTAGTTCCATTCAAAGATGCTAAAGTGCATGTACTTACCCATGCTTTGCATTATTCAACATCGGTCTTTGAAGGAATTAGATGTTATGATACACCTAACGGCTCAGCGATTTTCCGACTCGAAGAACATGTGAATAGACTTTTCAATTCAGCAAAATTATATTCGATGAAAATGCAGTTTTCAAAAAAAGAGATATCAGATGCAATTATTAAAACTGTAAAGGTTAGCGGCTTAAAAGAGTGCTACATTAGACCGCTGGCATACTATGGTTATGGTACAATGGGTCTTACACCAACTCCAAACAAAGTTGATGTATCAATTGCTTGTTGGGAATGGAGTATGGGTGAAGGAAAAGCTGGAAAATTCTCTGGTGCAAAATGCAAGGTTTCTAGTTGGATAAAAATAGATTCAAGATCTCAACCAATGCAAGCAAAAGCAGCATCAAACTATGCAAATGCAGCACTGGCAAGAGTAGAAGCACTTGAGAATGGATATGATGAAGCAATAATGTTGAACTCACATGGAAAAATTGCAGAGGGTAGTGCAGAAAATATCTTTGTCGTAAAAGATGACATTATTCAAACGCCACCACTTTCTGCAGGAGGATTAGAAGGAATTACAAGAGATAGTGTAATCCAAATCATTGAAGAAAACGGTGGATTTGTAATAGAACGAGATCTTGAAAGAGATGACGTGTATTCTGCTGATGAAATATTTATGACAGGAACAGCTGCAGAGATAAAATCAGTTACACAAATTGATAAAGTAATCATAGGAAATGCAAAAATGGGGAAAATCACAAAGGCATTACAAAAATCATTTTCAGATGTCACAATGGGAAAAGATGAGAGATTCTTGCCATGGTTGACTTTTATCTAAATTTCCAAGAAGTTTTTTACCTACAAATACAATAATACAAGCATGGAATACTGTGCAACTGGAAATACCCAAGAAGTTTGTTGGTTTTGTAGAAAAGGTCGCCATGAAGATTGTATGAAAGAGATCCCAATGGATAACAAATCAGATGGTCCTCATGATTGTACATTTGACACAAAACTTATTCCCTGCAAATGCCAGCATTAAACAATTAATATCAAATACATGAGAATATTTTATGAATTACGATAAGGAATTTTGGGATAAATATGCAAATGAAAATGAATCTAAATTCAATGTAGAATTTGCAAAATTTGTCAGAGATTTGGTTGTTTCATTACGTTGTACAAGTGTATTAGAAATAGGATGTGGTACTGGAATTGACTTGAGATTATTCCCAGAAACATTTGATGTGTACGGTGTAGATTTAAACGATACAGCACTAAATATTGCAAAAGAAAAACTTTCCAAGTTTGATTTTAAGAAATCTTCAATTACAGATTTGCCTTTTGAGAATTCTTCAATTGATTTTGTTTTTACTCATCAGCTTTTGAATTATCTTGATGATGATGTTTTAGAAAAAGGTATTTCTGAAATATACAGAGTTGCAGGAAAATATATTATGAATTGTGAGAGATATGACGAATCAGAAAAACAAATTGACGGTAATTCAAAATTTCGAAATATGCAAAAAAGATGGTTAGACTATAAAGTAAAAATTGTAAGTAATGTGGACATGCATGAAGAAATAGATCCAGATAAAAGCAGATTTACTCTACTAAGAAAACTTTAGGAAGACAATTTTGTTGTAAAGTGTATTTGAGATATTATACAGATATTTTTGGTAATCTGATTGTGAATGTAGTAGGATTATTTTTAACTGAAATTTCTCCACGATGTTGTTCTATGATATTTTTGCAACTTGCCAAACCCAACCCGGTTCCTTTTTGCTTGGTGGTAAAAAGTGGTTCAAATATTTTATCTATAAATTCTTCTGGGATACCTATGCCAGAATCTATAAAGTCAATAACAACATCATCTTTGTTTGATTTGATCTTAATTTCAATGGTACCTCCTTGAGGTAATGCCTGAATTGCATTTACAACAAGATTGATAAAAACAGCGTCGATCTTTACCAAGTCACAACCAACAATAACATCTGAATCAGAAACGGTGATTGTGATATCAGATGGAACATTAATCTTATCAATTGAAGATAGAATTAATGCTCTAAGTGGTGTTACACTCAATTTTAGCGGTGAGTTTCGAACATAACCTAACACATCCTCTATTTGATGAGATATTCGCTCAATACTTTTTTCTATTAGATCAAATCTTTTAACAATAACAGGATCAGAGATTTTTGCATCTCCAGGGTGTTGTTTAATCAAATCAATAGACATTTTCATTACAGATAATGGGTTTCTCAAGTCATGAGCTAAACGTCCAGATAATTCTCCTATTGCTGATAGTCGTTCTGCTTTAAGTACTACTTGTGTTTTTTCCTCAATTAAATATTCCAGATTATTTCTTTGTTCTTCAAGATCCTTTGTTCTCATTTTAACAAATTGTGTTAGACTCTTGTTAATTGTAAGAATTATCGCAGTAAATACTGCAAGCATTACTATGATTCCAAACATAAGATTATCAGCAGATAGTACTTTTGTAGAATCAGAATAAGTTACACTGATCAAAGAAATAATGACAATCATACAAAATATTATCAGAGTTAGTGGGATACCAAATTTGTTGATTGTTTCAAATTTTATATTCTCAGTGAAAAATAGTTCTTGATTTTTATTATTAGAATTATTTACTAGTTTTAAGCGACTATGCAAAGAAAATATTATCAAAAGAAAACTGTACAGATACATCAAATCGACTGGATGTCCATCATAGTATGTAAAAATTTTTAGTTGTGAAAAAAGATAGATAGTATCAGCCAAACTGTAAAGTAGAAATCCAAATAACAATAACATCCAGGAATAGCTTACTCCTTTTTTTGCCAAAAACATAATGCCAACAATAGCAGGAGCTAATTGTAGTGAAGACAATATTGGATATGATAGTGCAATTGAACTAGAGAATAGATCTAGTCCTCCTTTTACTTCGTTTGTGGCATTAAAATATGCTAATATTGATGGAATCAAAAATGTAAATGACAATACAAATGAAAATAACCAAAGTTTTTTGGTAATTGATTTTTGTATAGGTTTTAGAGAAATTAAAAGAAAAACAAAAAAGAATGGATACGCAGCAATATAGAAAACATCTGCCGTTGATGGAAATTGGTTCACATCATAGACATAATCATATAATGACCAATTCATTTCAGCTATAAGCCAACATAAAGATCCTACTGTAAAAAACAAAAATGCTTTTGCTTGAAAGTGTTTTTGTTTATATAATTTGATTGTAAGAATTATTGAAAATATAACTAATATCACAAGAATAATTAAATTTGTTGGGAGAGAAATCCAGTGGAATTGTGAATTATTCAGAAATGGTCTTAGCTGATAAACTAGAGTTAATGCTATGAGAGAAACGATTAAAAAAAGAATAGGATTACGTTCTTTTTTAATTAGATTTTGTTTGTTTACTAAATTATCCATGAATATGACCTCTTTCACAGTGTAGAGTAACAATAAGATAATATATTTTTGTGAAATTTTGTATTCAACATGAATAATTATTATAGAATTCTAGCTATTTACTAACATGTAATAAATTACACAAACTGATGCTTTAATAACATCTTAAGATTATCATACCTCTAATATAACAAAAACAATTCTAATCGTAGATGATGATAAAGAATTATTAGATTTGTATGTAGAGATATTATAAGTGAATAGGTATAATGTTCAAACATCTATAGATGGTGAAGAAGCAGTATCAAAATACAGACAGATACATCCAGACTTGTGGTGATGGATGGTGATATGCCAAAACTTGATGGGTATGAAGTATTTTCTCAAATCATAAAAATGGACAAAAATGCAAAAGTGGTAATAGTGACGGGTTATTCAGAATTTGAGCAAAAAAATAAAAGAGCACTAGAGCAAGGATTGGTTTCTGTTATTTCAAAGCCAATTGGAGTAGACATATTATTAGGTTTGACAAAAAAATATCTGATCTAAATAATTCAGAAAAACAAGATTCAGTTTCTAATTCAAATTTAGAAAGATCTATAAGCTAACACAATAACAAATATTTTGAATATGACAAATAATTCTTGGTGGGAAGGACTACCAGAAGAGATTGAATCTGATTTAGAAATTTTGTCAGAGTTAAAAAATTAAAATTAATTTTAAATTATTGTTTCCAAGTTGGAATTAATTTAACAAAAAAGCGGGTCTAGTGGGATTTGGACCCACGACAACCGGATTAAGAGTCCGGTGCGCTACCTGGCTGCGCCATAGACCCATAAAAATAGCAAAACCTAGAGTTGTTATTAATCTTAAGATTGTAAAATAAATGAAAATTTAGTTTTGAGCTTTTGCTTCAACTTCAGCATACTTTTCAAGAATTGCAGTAAGTGCAGTTGATACTGGAACATCATTCATTTTTTTCTTTGCGGCAAGTAGTTTTTGGTATGCATCTAATGTGATGTATACTGGAATTGAACCGTTACCTTCGAGTAATCCTCTGACATTGTAGAGTGCAGTTTCCATTCCTCTTTCAGCAGATTTTGCAAATTTTGCTTTATCTAAAATTGCTCCTAATGGACCAAATGGCATGGCATAGTCTACTGACATGGTTACTCTGGTTAGATTATCACCTAATGATTTGAATTCATTAGTAATTTTCCAGTTTTTAAATGGACCTTGAATCTGTTTTGCAGAAATTTTTTCATTTCGGACAAACTCAGTTGTTTCACAATCCCATTCTAGTCGTTTACCACTAAAGTCACCAATTATTCTAAATGTTGTTCCAACGCCCATTCCTTCTTTGATATCCATTGGAATTACGGTCATGCCTACTGTATCATTTTTGATTTGATCAGAGACGTGTTCTGGTCTTGCAAAATAAGTAAATACATTTTCTACAGGTGTTTTAATATCGATTGATTTTGTTACGATAGTCAACGTTTCAGTGTCTTGCCAATAAGGATTTAAAGGTTTTGAAGATTTTCCCATAGAAATTGATTAACACTATATTCATGCGAAAATATCTATAATTTACAATGACGAATTTGCGATCAATTAGCATCATGTTTGTTTTAGTGTTTAGTATGATTCCTTTATTTTCTGATGCATCTGCACATTCAATGTTTAATTCTGCTGAAGAATTTCTTGGAGGATACAGAGTTCAAGTTGCAACGTTGCCAGAATTTCCACAGATAGGAGAAAAATCACAGATTCTATTTAGAGTTGGAGATAGTGAATTTAATGAAGTTGATCACTTTACAATGGGTATCAGGTTTTTTTACAATGACCAACAAGTTGATGCAATAAATCCAGAATCACACAAAAGTGGTCATTATGAAGTAGACTATGTCTGGAAAAAACCAGGGAATCATGTTGTCAAAGTAGATCTATATGATATGGGAGATAACCCAGGAATTCTGACTTATACGTTTAACATGAGCACTCAGAGTCCATTTGGGTATATTTTCATCATAGCAATCACAGTTGGAGCTATTACGTTGGGAATAGTTGTAGCATACATCTATCTGCCAAAGATATTGCATTTCAAAGTTAAATCTTAGATTCAATTGATTTTTTTGCAATTCTAAATGCAAACAATGTAGTTAGTAAAACCATTGAAAACAATAGTATTCCAACTCCCAAATGAATTGCAACTAGTACTGCATGAAGTTTTAGATTGATTACTATAGCACCCAAAGTAATCTGGGTAACAACAAGAACTGCTGCAAAAGTACTAGTGAATTTTATCTTTCTGCCGGCATTTTTGTTAATCCAACTACCTATTGCAGTTGCAATTACAAGTGTACCAGTAGTTACGGCAATTAATCTATGAGTCCATTCAATGAAATATTTTTCATTGGGCAATACACCATTTGGACAAAGAGGCCACTCAGGACATGTCAAGCCAAGTCCAGCTGAGGAGATATATCCTCCAATAAACATTAAGGAATATAAAATAATTAGAGATGCTAATGCAAGATATTTTAGAGCCAAACTATTCTACTATGAATGAACCTTTCATTCCTTGCAATGCATGTCCAGGAACTGTACAAATGTAGTAATAGGTTCCTGGTGCACCTGCAGTAAATGTAACACTGCCACTTTCGCCTGGTTTTAATGGGTTTGATGCAGCTGCAATTGCAGAATTCCAAAGTATATTATTGAAATTTTCTGGATCTGAGACAATTCCAAATGCATGAAATGATTTACCTATATTTGCTGCAGAGAAAGTTATTTCATCACCAGATTTTACTTTAAATTCAGGATTGTGTCCTTCTTCATCAGGTAATGCATTAAATGCCAGGGTTCTAAAATCAGATGATTCTATAAAGTCTACACTAAAGTCATGATGAATACCAGTTGGGGCTACCGCTTCTGCAGAAGCATTTGATTGTGCTGGACCGACAACAATCTGTCCAACCATTCCTTGATCTCTGTGACCTGGAACTGTACAAATGTAGTAATAGGTTCCCTCTTCAGATGGAATAAATTCAGACATTCCATTTTGACCAGGTTTTAATGGATTATTTGCACTTGCAACTTCACTTCCTGGAATAATTCCGGTAAAACCTTCGTCTGCTTTTGTTACACCAAATGAATGAAATGACTTTCCAGCATTTGCAACATTAAAGACAATTTCATCACCTACATTTGCATTAATTGTAGGATTGTGTCCTTCTTCATCAGGTAATGCATTAAATGCCAGGGTTCTAAAATCAGATGATTCTATAAAATTCAAAGTTACTTCCATGTGTTTTCCAGTTGCTACACCGGGTGCAAGTTTATGTTCAGATTCTCCTGCCATCTTAGCAACTACTGGAGCTTGAGTAGATATCCAGTAATCCCACATGCCAAAGAAAATTACACCGCCAACAAGGCAAATACATAGTACTATTGCTAACATTTTTCCAGTTCTTGCTGGTGTTGTTCTATAAATTTCTGAGTTATGTTGATTCATTTCATATTTCTCCTAATGATGTGGGTTCTTTGCCTCAAAAGGATAATAGTATTTGCCACCTAGATTGAATGGATCGTCGGTGTCTGCTAATTTTCCTTTTGCAGAACTGTGAATCATGTTTATCAGGAATATGAACATACCAACACCAATAATCATAGCACCTACTGATGCAATTTGGTTCATAGTAATCCATTCTGGAATTGGAGGATAATCATAAACTCTTCTTGGCATTCCGTATAGACCAAGTACATGTTGTGTAAAGAATACTAGAACTGCTCCTACAAATGACAGTATAAAGTGAGCTTGTCCCATTTTCTCATTATACATTCTTCCTGTTACATATGGGAACATGTAGTAAAGAAAACCGATTGAGCCAAATGCAATTGTACCCATTACAAATAGGTGAAAGTGACCAACTACCCAATAACTGTCATGTGTTTGAAAGTCCAATGGCATTGCAGCATTTACAACACCGCCTGCTCCTGCTGAGAAGAATAATGCAATTCCTCCAACTGCCCACATCATTGGTGTTGCAAATTTGATTCTACCATTCCACATTGTGGCAATAAAGTTAAAGACATGCATCGCAGATGCCGGTACTGCAGCTAGTGTACCTATCATGAATACAGTTTTTTCAGTAAATGACATTCCTGTGGCATACATATGATGTGCCCAAGACGAGAAACTTACCATTGATAATAATACAAAAGCAAAGATTCCAGAGCTATGACTATAGATTGGTTTTCTTGAAAATCTTGGAATAATTTCATACATCATTCCGATTGCTGGAATTACTAATACATACACTTCAGGATGGAATGTAAACCAGAACAAGTGTGCATATGCAATTGGATCACCGCCCATTACAGGATTGAAGAATCCACTTACACCAAGTCTGTCAGTAAGTAGCATCAAAAGCGCTGCTGCAAAGGTAGGAATTGCAACTAGAACAATTAATGATGATGTCAAAAATGACCAAGCCAATAATGGTACTTGACCAATTGACATGTCTGGGTGTTTACATTTTAAAATTGTAACAATAAAATTAATAGCTCCAAGTACTGATGAGATTCCTAAAATCTTTAGTCCAAATATCCACATGTCTGCTGCTGGTCCTGGTGCACTGATAATAGAATATGGTGGTGTTGCATACCAAGTAAAATCAGCAAAGCCCAACCAAATTAGTGCACCAGCTGGTGGAATCATCCAAAATGCGATTGCATTTAATTTTGGATATGCCATATCTTTGTATCTGATCATAATTGGTACAAAGTAATTACCAACTGCAGACGCAAATGGTAGAATGAATAAGAAAATTAATGTTGTTCCGTGTACAGTAAATATTCTGTTAAACGTCATAGAGTCTGCAATGATTTGTGTTCCAGGATAGAACAATTCGGCTCTAATTGCAAGAGCTAATGCACCACCCAAAAATAAGAATGCAAGAGACGTTATGAGGTATAGCAATCCCACATCAGTGTGATGTGTTGAAAACATTATTTGCCAAATTGGACGTGGCTTTTGTAATTCTAAAACCATCAGTAACTCTCCTCACTTGAAAGTTTGGATAAAAGGGTTAGCATCAAGATGACTCATCCTCTTCGATGATTAGTTTACCACGCATGTTATAGTGAATTAATCCACAATATTCTCTGCATTGAATGTCATGTTCACCAACTTCCATTGGTGCAAACCATACCGTATTGACTCTTCCAGGTACTGCATCTAATAATACCACATAATCATGAATGTTGAATGAATGAATAACATCCTTTGACATTATTTCAAATTTGTATGCATGTCCCACTTTAACATGTAATTCACCAATTTCTTTTGTCCCATCCTCATGTTCAAATGTCCAGAACCATTGTTGCCCTGTTACTTTGATAACTTCGGCATCTGCTGGAATATGTTCGACTAGTCTTTCTGCATTCCATGCTTCTGCACCTACCCAAACCATTAAAGCTATTACAACGCCAACGTATACCCATTCAGGCCAGTTAGAATGATGTCCCATTCTACCATACTCCTTCCTTTTCATATGGAGTTGGAGTTGCTTTTGGATGAGATTCTCTGAATCTCCAACATAACCAAATTATAGTTCCAGATACTACAGCACCAACTGTAAATGCAACAGTCATCATTCTATAAAATAAATTCCAGATTACTACTCTACGATCAAGATATCCTTCAGGCTCATCACCTGCAGCAAAGACATAATCTGCTGCTGGAATTATTACTAAAATTGCCAATACTAAGAATAGACCAATTATACTCTTCATTAGCGGTTGAGAGACGTGACCTATAATTTCTATTTAAGGGTTTTCAAGATTACTATCTACCAGTCCTGATTAAAACGAGTTGGATCCATTACATTAAGTCCAGAAATTGAAAATTTACGTTTGTATTCTCTAAAGATGTTCAGAGATGCATTTGCAATAATTAATTCAAATAGATTTGTAGGTGTGAGATCTACTACAGTAGATAGCATTGCTTTGATTGGGTCCATATGAGTTACTAGTACAACATTTTCATCAGGATGATTTTCAATAACATGATCTACAATACCTAGTACACGTTTTTTTACTTCTGAAAAAGTCTCAACACCATTATGAGCAATTTCTAATTCACCGTTATAGAATTTCATAAAAACATTACCATGACTAGTAAAGATGTCATCATATGGTACACCAGTAAATTTTCCCATGTCAAGTTCAATTAATCTATCATCAATGATTACATCAAGGGAGTTATGTTTGCCAACAATTTCTGCAGTATGTCTTGCTCTTTCAATAGGACTGGAATAAATTGCAGAAATATTCATGTGTTCTAAGAATTTCGCTGCCTTTTCTGCCTGATTAATTCCCTCTTCAGTTAATGGCACACCTGGAGTTCTTCCGGTTAGAATTCTCTCGATATTATTTTTTGCCTGACCATGTCTCAGAAAAATAATTGAGCCCAACTTGATCGGATGTCAAATAAAGATAATAATAAGATTCTCTGAACAATATCATGAAAATTGGAATTATTGGCGGAACTGGTGGAATGGGAAAAGGTTTTGCTCTTAGATGGTCTCAAAATCATAATGTAATAGTTGGTTCAAGGGATGCAGTAAGAGCATCAGAGTCTGCAAAAGAATACACAAATTTTGCAAAAGAATCATTTGGTGAAATTAACGGAACAATTACAGGAAATGATAATGTTTCAGTTGCCAAATATAGTGATGTTTTGATTTTATCAATTCCTTATGAGAATATTGATTCTGTCTGCTCAGAAATTTTACCTCTAATCAAAGATAGTTGCGTAGTTATATCACCAATTGTTCCAATGGTAAAAACAGATGTAGGCTTTGAATTTATTCCAATTAAAGAAAACAAGCCATTCTCATATCAACTTGTTTTAAAATATATGAAAAACAAATCAAAACTAGTTTCTGCATTTCATGTAATTTCTGAAAAGAAACTTGTCAATCCAACAATGGTACTTGATTATGATATTTTTGTCTGCGGTGATGATAAAGAAGCAATCGAAATAGTGAATGGCTTGATTAATGAAATTAAAGGATTAAGACCAATTTACTTGGGACCAGGAGAATTATCATACATGGCAGAGATTTCAACACCGTTATTGCTAAATGCAATGATACGAAACAAGATAAAAAATCCAGGTATCAAAATTATCTAATTTTACCAGTTATGAGCCACGAATATTATAGACGTGGGAGAAATTGGTATACTGCGATTGGTTCACTTTTTATAATTATGGCAGGAATTGTTCTGGTTAGACAAGTAATATTATGGGGTCCAGAATTTGTAGAAGACTTTATTGTAAATTCAGAATTTACTAACGAGAAACTATCAATAGGCATGATTGGCTTTGGTGTTTTTATGATACTATTGGGATTTAGAAAACATGAATCGCAGAGATGAATTTTTAAAAACTCAAAAAGTTTTACATCTTACAACTATAGGAAGTAACAAAATTCCACATGTGGTACCTGTTTGGTATATGTATAGTGCAAAAAAAATCTACATCGGTACAAACACTAGAACGCAAAAGGCAAAAAACATAAAGAAAAACAACAGAGCTGCATTTTGTGTAGATGTTGGAGTTAATTCTCCAATATACGGTGTAATGGGTCAAGGAAATGCAAATATCATTTTAGAAAATATCAAAGTAAAACAAATTGCAAAAAAAATACTAGCAAGATATTTCAATAGTATGCAAAACAAGTCGGTAATAGAATTACTAGATGATACGGATTGTATCATAGAGATAATTCCAGAAAAGTTGTCAGTTTGGAGTTATTGACTAACAAAATCTTCGATTTTGTTCATTGCTGAATCTAGAATTTCAAGACTAGGTAGATACACCAATCTAAAATGTCCACTACCATATTTTTCTCCAAAGCCAGAACCGTGTACTGTTAGTACACCTTTTGATTCTAATAGTTTTTGTACAAATTCTTTATCAGTTCCAAATCTATTATCTTCAATTTTTGGAAAAGCATAGAATGCACCTTTTGGATTTGGGCAAGACAAACCAGGCATTGAATTTAGTCGTTTTACAACCAAGTCTCTTCGCTTTTTTATTTCAGATACAAATTCGGCAATATACCCTTGAGGTCCTCGCAATGATTCTAATGCTGCATACTGAACTGGAAGATTTGTAGCAATTCTTACTCTGGCAAGTTTTGGGAGATTTTCTCGTAATGCATCAAGTTTTGAGGATTGATTAAATGCAATGTAGCCAATTCGCCATCCAGACATTAGATGAACTTTGGAGAATCCATTAAGAACAATGACTGGAGAATCTCCGGCGACTTTGCCAATTCCTACAAATTTTTGATCAAAAATTATTTGATCATAAATCTCATCACATATTATGTAGAGATTATGCTGATTTGCAAGTTCAACTAATTTTTTAAGTGATGATTCATTAAATACAACACCAGTTGGATTGTTTGGGCTAATCAAACAAATGGCAATAGTTTTTGTAGTAATCTTTGATTTGATATCATCAATATCAGGTGTAGAGTTGTCCAAATCCACTGCAAATTCTACAGGAATTCCACCGTGTAGTCTGACGTATGAGGCATATGGTGGATAGTAGGGTCCGGGCAATAGTACTTCATCGCCTTCTTCAACAATTGATGAAATCACCATATCAAGTCCTTCAGAAACACCGTTTGTAATTAGAACATCATCAGATGAGATAGATAGTCCCTTTGCATTTTCTTTTTTTGCAATTTCTACTCTGAGTTCTTTAAGACCTTCTGATGCAGAGTAATAGTTTTCTCCTTTTCTTATTGCATTAATCATTGCCTCTTTTACATTATCAGGAGGTTGAAAACCAAATTGCACAGGATCACCAATGTTGAGATAATCAACTTTCATTCCTGTTTGTTCAACTTTTCTTGCAGCTAGAACAATATCTCTAATTGCATATTCAACACCAGCTACTTTCTTTGATATTTTCAAATTACCTAGACAGATATTTAGGCCTGTTAAATTCTTACTTGTTTGGACTCGTAGCACAGTCTGGATAGTGCGAGCGGCTTCGAACCGCTAGATCGAGGGATCGAAGCCCTCCGAGCCCTCTTAGATTATTTTATTAATCAAACAATTCACTAACTAGATGAATTGAAGATTCCCTTATTCAAAATCGGTTTGGTGTTGAGTGTAATTGGAATGATTTGGATATCATTTGTTTTTCTCCAAGGAGATAGAATATCTGAGGAAATTGTGCTAAAATCTTCTAATTCACATGATATAGAGTTGAACTTTAATGGAAAAGGCATTGGATACTATGAAGTATTCATGCCAGAATTTACAGGTGAACAAGTATTTGTTCAGGTTTTAGATACAAATCAGAATATCATATCTGAGGAAAGTATTCAGACAAAGATGTCTGTTGGTTACTTTGATTTTGAAAAAAGTGGAACATATACTGCAAAAATAACAAATCCAACAGAGAACCAAATAGATATGAAAGTTGAGCTTGGAGATGCAGGTTCTGAAATTATGATACCTCCAGGGGTGATGATACTGGTAGGTGCAGTAATGATTATCATATCATCATATATGAAATTAAAAAATTACAGTATTGAGCAGCCAGATAAAAATATCTTGTAAACTGGTAGACATTGTATTGTGTGACCAAAAATCAAAACTAGGTTAAAAACAAGCCAGGTTGTAAAAAATAAAAATGAAATAATTGAGAAAGGAAGAAACACTTTGAGTTTTGTTTTTTCTAGATTTTTCAATATTAAAAATCCGCCTAATGCAGATAAGACTAGACCAAATTCTAGCGGTTGATGTGACCAAGAGATCAAACCGTCAATTCCAAAAACATCATGTGAAATTGAATCAGCATAGCCTGAAACTATTTGAATTAAGGAACCAATAATTATTAGTATGATTCCATGTTTTAGAGAATTTTTTGTAGAGTTTCCAAGTAAAAGGATCATACCTATGATTGCTGCACTAGTAGTTATTGAAACACCAGTATACACTACAATGTGTTGTATACTCCAAAAGAATTCAGGTTCTTTTTGAAGATGAGATATTGCATCCCAAAAACCTGCAGATACAACTATGAAAGGTCCAATTACTGCAAGAATTGAAACTAGAGATACAAGTGTACTAGTTTTTGCAAGTGTTGAGTTGGAAAATTTTTGGATTAATTTCATATTATTATATCTCTTTGATTAGAGTATTTGAAGCGTTGTAAATTTATCAAATAAAAAAATTGAACATTGTGGGTAATTATTAGAATTAACTATATTAGATGAAATGAATCAAAGGGATCATGAGTCCTGGAATAGGGTTAATGAAAAGAAGACTAGAAAAAGAAAAAGATGCTATTGCTTTAGCTGTTTCAGGTGTTGCAAAAAAATATGACATTCAACCAGAAAACATCAAGACATTAGAGACAAAATATGATAATAATTCAGGGGACTGGTATGTTGCACTTGGATGGAATGAGAAAAAAGCCATTATTCAGATGGATTCAGTATTGGGAACAATTACAGAGATTAAAGAAATTTAATTATAGAATAATTTCTTACATCAGTATGACTAGAGCGATTGTTCTTGGAGGTTCTAGAGGGATGGGTAAGGCAATTTCAGAGTCACTAAAATCAATAGGAATTGATGTTTTTGCAGCATCAAGAAATGATATAGATACATCAAATTTAGATAGCGTGAAAAAATTTGTTCAAATTCATAATCAAACAGATGTGTTGGTTCTAAATACAGGTGGTCCTGCAGCCAAAGAATTTGCAAACATAACAGAAGAAGAATGGAATAAATATCACAATCAGTTATTTTTGGGATTTTGTATAATTTTACAAAATATCAAGATTAATGATGGAGGATACATATTTTTGATTAGTTCTAGTGTAATCAAAGAGCCTAATGCAAAGTTAATAATATCATCTGCATATCGTGCTGCATTTAGTGAAGTCTTTAAAATTTTAAGCAAAAATTATGCAGCAAAAAATATCAGTTGCATCAATATTGCACCAGGACTGATCAATACAGATAGAACCAAAGAACTAATAGAAAATATTGAAGAATATAAAAAATCACTACCAATGAAAAGATTAGGGGAACCAGAAGAGATTGGAAACTTTGTCAAAGCAATTATTCAAAATAAGATAAAGTATCTTTCAGGTGTTGTAATTAATTTTGATGGTGCAAGTTCAAGTTATATTTTCTAAAATTACTTTTTGAATTGAACGTTTGGTGCATCTGGTATTGCAATCAATCCACCTTCACGTAGTTGTTGCAATAATTGCATTACTTCTTTTTCTACTTGATTTCTTTGCAGTCCTGTTTGTTGTGCAAACATCTCAACTAGTTCAGTAACTTTGCGTTCTCCATTGCATGATTTCCAAAAGTCTACAATTGCTTGATTAACCATGAACCCCTGTTCATGTTCATTAGATAATACCATTGAACCATCTTCTTGTTGTACTAGCTTTCCAACTCCATGAGGTAAGGCAGTTTCATAATTGATTGGTGCAGGAGTAGTCATTGATGCACTCATGTTTTTGATTTTTGCTTTTCCTTCTTCAGTCATACTATCCATCGTCCATTTTGGTTCCCAAACAATATCAACTTTGACGTTATTTACTCCTGGAACTTTTTTGGCATATCTTGTTACATCTTGGACTAGTGTCTCATGTAATGGGCAGCCTTGCGTGGTCATGGTCATTTTGATATTAACATTATTGTCTTCCACCACATCAATTCCATAGATTAATCCCATCTCAACAATATTTAGTGGAACTTCAGGATCCATGCATTGTTTCAGAGAATCTTTTATGGCTTGTGCAGTGACAGTGCTCATATTGTTCAATGCAGTTTTAAAATCAATAAAAACTTTCTATTAATTAGCTTCAAATAATTTTTTGATGGATTCTTCGTATGGTGGTTTAGCCACACCTTTTTCAGTAATAATTCCCGATATTAGTTCAGGGGGGGTCATATCAAATGCTGGATTTATGACATTAATGTCATCAGGGGCTGTTTTTTTATCACCAATTCCAGTTACTTCGGTTCCTTTTCGCATTTCAATAATTACATCTTTGGCATCAGTTTTCATATCAAATGTGGATAATGGGGCTGCAACATAAAACGGAATTCCATGTTGCTTTGCCATAGTTGCTACTTGGTATGTTCCAATTTTATTAAAGACATGACCAGTTCTTACAATTCTATCTGCTCCAACTATTACCTTGTCTACCAGTCCATTTGCCATCGAGTATCCTACCGCAGTATCTGGAATTAAGCTGACATCAAATCCATCATGTTTTAGCTCAAATGCTGTTAGTCTAGAGCCTTGTTGTATCGGTCTTGTTTCAGTAGCTATTACTTTGATGTTTTTCCCACTTTCTCTTGTTGCTCTAATTACACCAAGTGCTGTTCCATATGCTACTGTAGCTAGTGCACCTGCATTACAATGAGTCATTATAGTATCATTGTTATCAAATAAAACAGAGCCGTATTTTCCCATAGTTTTGTTTATTTGTATATCTTCTTCTGCCATTTTTTTTGCTTCATTAATTACTGATTGTATAATTTGTTCAACGGTAGTTCCAGAATTTGCAACTTTCATAATTTTATCCAATCCCCATTTCAGATTTACAGCAGTAGGTCTTGTCTCATATAGAATTTTTCTTGCTTTTTCTAGATCAGAAATTAATTCATCTTTTGTGTTTGCTTTGCTTTGTAAAGATGCCAAAGCCAAGCCAAAAGCGCCTGACACACCAATTGCTGGTGCTCCTCTTACTACCAGATTTCTAATAGCATCTGCCACTTGGTTATAATCATCATATTTTACAAAGACTAGTTGATTTGGTAATTTAGTCTGATCAATCATGATTACTTTGTTATCTTTCCATTCTACTGTTCTTAAAGAGGAATCAATGATAGTATCATCCATGAATCATCTCAAAATCAGGCTTTTTAAAAATCAATTGGAAAAATATGCCTTGTCAAATAATTCCCAATAATCTAAAAGAATAACCGTATCTGGAAGCCAGAATTGTTAGGTAATTTAAGCAAGAAGCCAACGATTTTAATTTGATAGTTTACCAGTGAAAAAATCTACGTCCTTCAGGATTGTCAGAAATCGGGTGAGAAATACACCACAAGAGTTTAAAGAGATATGTAAGTATTATTCATCATGAACGCTACACAAGAAAAAACATACACTGTAATTATAGAGCAAGATGAAGATGGAATTTACATAGCAAAGGTTCCAGATATTTTAGGATGTTATACTCAGGGAAAAACAGTAGCAGAAGCAACAGATAGGATAAGAGAAGCTATACGCGCTTGCAGTAATGATGAAGATGTAAAACCTCTTAGATTTGTTGGAATACAACAGATTCAAGCGTAATGAAACTTAACATTGTGTCGGGTAGAGACATGTGTAAAATTCTTGAAAAAATAGAATTTAAGAAAATTCATCAAGTTGGAAGTCATGTTAGGTATATTCATTCAGATGGTCGTAAAACAGTTGTTCCAGTGCATAGCAATGAAATGTTAGGAAGAGGTTTGATTAATGAAATTCTCAAACAGGTAAAACTATCAAGAGATGAATATGAAAAACTTCGTTTAAAGATCTAATCGATGTTTTCTAGACTCATTTATGCAGAAATCTTTATGATTTTTTTATTTTCTGATTTTGCTTTATCCTTGAGATATTCTAATGCAAGTTGAATGGCTTCTGTTGCCTTTTCTCTTAATACAGACAAATAAAGATCAAGTGCTTTTAGATAGTTTTTTTTGGCATCTTGTAAATTTTTACCTGTACTATAAACTCTTAATGCAGAACACGCAATAGAATAGGAACCTTCATCTTCTTTGATTACTTTAGTTTTGATATCCTTTATCTTAACTGACATATGATATGATTATCAGATTTAATTATTTAAGTTTCCTTATCTGATGTTCTTATGCTAAATGACTCAAATCTTGGAATTAGATAGAACTAACGAATCCAGATATGTTCTAAAGACTATAGAGATCAAATTTTGACTGTCTCTTCCAGTGCAGTTTTTTATATTCTAGATGGATAGAAATTTCATTTCCAAGAGAATCCAAAGTTGTGGATGTAATGTATTTTCATCAATTAACTGTTCCCACTATGACTTGTTTTGGAGATATCAATTACAGTATTGTTCATATTAAAAATTGACCCAATTTTTTAAGATTAAAAATTACAAGGTAAAATTATGCGAATTTATTTAAAGTTGATCTAATCCTAATTCTTCATCCTTATTTTTAGATCTATAAATCATAAATGAACCTCGAGCCCCAGAGTTAACAACAAATTCTTCAAATTCTTCAGGAGTCAATTCTCTCTTGAATTCTTTAACTTCACTTGGTTTATCAGAATATGAATCAGATTTAATCTTTTTAAAATTCGTTTTCATTTATAATCAACATAATGAATTAATCATCATATTTAGATATTATTATTTTAAAAAAAATATCAACTTTGAAAAGATTTTGAAGAAATTAATTGCATATTATCTAATTGAAATTTTCCATTACAAACATCACAATAATGATTCCATTTTGCGCTATGTTTCCAGTAATCTTTTGCAGTTTCATCATATCTTTGATGAGCCCATTGTAAAAGTCTCCTAGTATCTTTGGTATGCATCAAATGTTTTAGTGCAAATAATTCTGGTACGGTAAAATATTCACTTATTGTTGCTGTATATTCAAATGCATCACCACATTCGGTCATAAATTTATCCAATGCACGTAATTTCCAATCTTTAAGAGTTTCATTATTGATTTCGCAAAGTCCATTACGTATCATGGTAAGTCTTGGATCATATTGTTCTAAAATACGATCTTTGTTATTATAAAAAATTGGACTTCCAACATAAGGAGTGCAGATAAAAGGATCAATTTCAGCATTATTTTTAATCCAAAAATCCACCGTTTCCATTAAATCATCTATATTTTCATGTTGATTTCCTATCATGAAAGTTGATAATGGAGTTAAACTTGATTTTTTAATTGTGTCAAGTGTTTTTTGAAGATGCGCTCGAGTCTGTCCTTTTTGGATATCTTCCTTCAATACTTTATCAGAAGCAGATTCAAATCCAAATGATATGTAGCTGCATCCAGCTTCTCTCATAGTTGTGACTAGACTTGGATTAGTAGCTACACTTGGAGCGTCACCTAATGTACCCCATTTTATTTCTTCATTGAGTCCTTCATCGATATATAATTTACAAAACTCTTCAGTCCATTTTTTATTACTAGTCATATTCTCATCTACAATTGTAATAAAATCAATATTGAGTTTTTCTTTCATTAATTTTACATTATTAACACAATATTGAGGAGTAGGCCATCTTGCAGGCATTTGAAATGTATCATTTTCTTTATCGGATATTCTTACTAGTTTTTCCCCCGCTTTTCTATCTCCATTTCCATATATGTTTTGTAAATCAATTCTAGACATTCCATTATGTGAACAAAATGTACATCCTCTTGGACATCCTCGTTCCCATACAACAGAAGCTCTTCGTTTAGAGTTATAAGATTCCAATGAAAAATGTAAGCCAGAATTTTGGAAATAGATGTCAGTTTCAAGCAAATCATATGCAAGATATGGAATGGTATCTAAATTATCAATCAATGCTCTGGGTTTTGTAAAAGTGTATGAATTTCCATTTCTTAAACAAAGTCCATTGATTTTTTCAAAATCTTTAGAATTGTTTTCAATCTCATCGTACAATTCTGAAAAGGTTACTTCTCCCTCACCTATTACGATTAGATCTAATTCTGGTACCAGTTGCAGAATCTCATCAGGATTATAAGAACTCCAGCCCCCTCCTGCAATAAAAAATGCATTTGGAGCACAACGTCGAATGATTGGAGATAGTTGTTTGATTCTTGAGTATGTTGTAGTAAGACCACCAATACCGATTAGATCCCAGTTTTCTGCACTTATTTCTT
>CALKVM010000024.1:0-21756 GCA_938049695.1 uncultured Candidatus Nitrosoarchaeum sp.
TGTGAAACATGCCAGCCTTGGTTTATCGTTGATAATTATTCCACATGAACCACACGTAGCTTGTCTACAAGAATAACGAACTGCAACCGAGAAGAAAATTACACCAGGTCAAAATGACAAATCCATAATAACAAGGATGAATTCGATGAAAGATTAGATTCTAAACTCTTTTCGTGCATGATAATTTTTCTTATTTAAAGGGTTTAATCACTCAAAGTTATGCTTTATTATGAGATAAATCTGGTGAATTTGTGTTGTCAAGTGTGATGAATACAGAAGTATCAATAATAATTCCCACATATAACGAGTCTGAGAATATTAAAGGGATATTACATTTGATCAAAGAGCATCTGCCAAAAAACACCATAGTTGAAGCAATAGTAGTAGATGACAACTCACCTGATGGCACTGGTAAAATCGCTGAGGATTATTTTAATTCATTAAAGGAAAAAACAAGGTATACAGTTAATGTCATAAATCGAAAAACACGAGAAAGTCTGAGCTCTGCAATATTAAATGGAATACAGCAGGCAAAAGGTAAGATTGTTGTTGTAATGGACAGTGATTTTTCGCATCCACCACAACTCATACCAAAACTTGTTGATGCGCTAAAACAATCAAAAACAGACATTGTTGTTGCATCAAGATATCTTAATGGAGGTTCAATACAAGGGTGGTCAATAAAACGAAAAATGATCAGCAAGATTGCCACAATTATTGCAAAGAAAGGTCTGGGCATAAAGGAATCAGATCCAATGTCAGGATTTTTTGCATTTAACAAAGACATAATCAAAGGAATCAACTTTGACGCCATAGGTTACAAGATTCTCCTGGAGATGATTGTAAAGGTAAAAGGCGTATCAATAAAAGAAATTCCATATACATTTTCGGATAGAGAAAATGGAAAAAGCAAGCTTGGAACAAAAATCATTTTAGAATACATCCACGCTGTTGGAAAACTTTACAGGTATGGAAAAAAAGAGCAGCAAAATGAAACAAGACAATCAGTAAAATTCGTATCAAAGGCTGCAAGATTCTTTTCAGTTGGAGCAATTGGACTGGGAGTTAATTATCTCACATCTATTTTGGTCACAACAAGTTTGGATATGTGGTATATTCATGCAACCATACTTGGAATTATGTTCTCCATTACCAGTAATTTCTTTTTGAATAAATATTGGACGTTTGAAGATAGGGATTTCACTGCAAAAAGAACAGTCATTCAGTATGGCAAGTTTGCAGGATTTAGCTCTATTGGAGCATTAGTTCAGATTGGAATGGTATATTATTTGGTGGATAAGTTAAGTGTATCATATCCAGTTTCACTAGTGTTAGCAGTTGCAACTGCCGCATTTAGTAATTTCATTTTAAATAAAAAATGGACGTTTAAAGAAAAAGTCTGGAGTTAAATATTTTTAAAAATTTACTTTATCAAACATCGTAAAATAATTTAATATCTTTTGTTTTCCTTGTTTTAAAGAATTGATAAGGTTTGAATAGTAAGAAAATATACAAAGATCAATGGTGCTTGGGATTATCATTGCAGTCGGAATTGCATCAGTTATTGTATTTATCATAATAAAATTAATTAAAAACCCAAAAAATACAGGGTATTTGGGAAAGACAAATCAATGCATAGCGTGTGGACGTAAAACAAATTCATTGATTTGTAAATTTTGCAAAAAAAATTCAAATTCCCTAAAATAATATCATCAGAAAGCACCCATTAGTTTCAACCCCATAACAATTAACAAAATACCGCCAAGAATTATCATCAAACCATTTCTAGACACACATAGTCTTGAACAAACTACTATATGAAATTCATTAAGCAAAACTAGATTTCAATGAATAGAAGCATATGCAGTTAAAACATCATTGCAATAAATAATGCACATGACAAAATAGGGCCATTCCATTTGGTAGTGTCTTGGCAGTTATACGATATCCATCTTGTAGACCTTTACCACAAATATAACACTCGACTTCAGAAACACTTGATTTTATTTCGGATGTTTTTTTGAAACAAATATCTTGCATCAGTGTTGATTTTGTCCCGGACATCATCACATATTATGCGATCAATTATCATATAAAGGTACCGTACCATACCGTAATTGAAGATTGTAGGAATGATTAGGCACACAAGAGAAAAAGCGTGTCAAATCAGTACCTCATCAATTTAAATAATAAACGAGTGAAATTTTGTCTATGGGTGGACACCTTTGGAAAATCTCAACCGAAAATAATACCCCTAGAGTTAACTGAAAATCAATTTCAAATATACAATAAAATTTCTAGAAACTATTCACATTCATTTCTCTTTGAATCACTAACAGGTCCAGAAATACTAGCTGAAACATCTGTGATGGGATTTGACCCTAAAATAATTCTCAAAGGATATTCAGACAAAGTAGAGATTACAAGAGACAGCAAAATTGAGATTATCCAAACAAATGACCCATTTAAGGAGTTGAAAAAACTACTAGTAAAATCAAAAGACCAAAGTTACAGATATTTGGGTGGTGCAGTTGGTGTTGTAAACTATGATGCAATCAGACTGGTAGAAAATATTCCAGACACTCATGATTCACCACAACCATTAATGGAATTTGGAATATATGATGACGGTATATTATATGATAACCTACACAAAAAACTATTTTATTTTTATCATGATCAAAATAGATTTGAACAATTTAAAATGAGTGGAGATTCATTTGAAGATTTCAAAGCAACTGAAGTAGCACCAAACATGAATCAAGAAAAATTCTCAAATATTGTAAACAAGGCAAAGCAATACATTCATGATGGAGATATTTTCCAAGTGGTATTATCTAGAAAATTTGCGTTTGATACAAATGGAGATAATCTAACGCTATACAAAACACTACGAAGACTAAATCCATCACCATACATGTATCATTTAAAACAAGATAACAAAACCATCATCGGTGCATCACCTGAAATGCTAGTAAGAATTACAAATGACAAAGTAGAAACATTTCCAATTGCAGGAACTAGAAAAATTACAGATGATGAGGAAAAAAACAAACAGTTGGCTGATGAATTACTCCATGATGAAAAAGAATTAGCAGAACACACCATGTTGGTGGATTTGGGAAGAAACGACATAGGCAGAGTATGCAAGTATGGAACTGTGCACACTGAAGAATTAATGCAGATTAAACGATTCAGTCATGTGCAGCACATAGTAACGCATGTTGTAGGCAATTTGGCGCCTGAAAACGACATGTTTGATGCATTCAAGGCAGTATTTCCAGCAGGAACTGTATCAGGGGCTCCAAAAGTCAGAGCCATGGAGATAATTGACGAATTAGAATCCGAAGCAAGAGGACCGTATGCGGGAGCAGTTGGATATTTTTCATTTAACGGATGCTGTGATTTTGCAATTGCGATTAGAAGCATATTCATCAATGGAAACAAGGGATTTGTACAATCAGGTGCAGGGATTGTCTCAGACTCTGTTGCAGAAAATGAATTCAAAGAAACAGAACACAAAGCTGGTGCAATGCTTCAAGCACTGAGGGAAGCAACAAAATGAAATTTTTAATTATAGATAATTATGATTCGTTTGTATACAATATTGCTCAATATTTGGGTGAGTTGGGAGTAGACTGTGATGTCATTAGAAATGACAAGATAACACTGGAGCAAATAAAACAAAACAAATATGATGCAATAATCATATCACCGGGTCCAGGAACTCCAGCAGATAGAAAATATTTTGGAGTGTGTAGCGATGTAATCAAAGATATGGGGCCCACCACACCAATATTAGGAGTGTGTTTAGGACATCAGGGAATCATTGAGGCATTTGGTGGCAAGGTTACAAATGCTGGTTGTGTAAGACACGGCAAGACCAGTCCAGTAAAACATACAAATTCAGAATTATTCAAAGATGTCAAGAATCCATTTAGGGCAACAAGATACCATTCACTGGTAGGAGATAAAACAGTAATTCCAGACGTATTAGAAGTGACAGCCATTGCAGATGATGACGGGGAGGTCATGGCAATAAGACACAAAGAGTATCTAATAGAAGGAGTACAGTTTCACCCAGAATCAATCATGACAGAAGATGGAAAAAGGATTCTCTCAAATTTCATAAAACAGGTGAAAAATAAAAAATGATTTCAGATTTAATTTCAAAATTACAACAAAAAACAGATCTCACATATGATCAGATGAATCACATCATGACAGAGATTTTATCAGGTAAAACAAATGACAAAGAAAATTTAGATTTTCTATCCAGCCTGACAGAAAAAGGTGAAACTGATGATGAGTTGCTTGGCATGCTTGATAAAATGCAGGAATTTGCACTCAAAGTAGAGCCTAAAAACAAAGGAAGAATCATCGACATGTGTGGTACAGGCGGAGATAATCTTCAAACATTCAACATATCCACTGCTGCCTCTTTTGTAGTCACGGCTGCTGGAGGAATTGTAGCAAAACATGGCAATCGTTCTAGTTCAGGTGTTTCTGGAAGTGCAGATATTTTTGAATATTTTGGATATGATCTAAACTCAGAGCCAGGTAAAATTGCAGACATGCTTCAAAAACACAACATATGTTTTATGTTTGCACAAAAATTTCATCCGGCAATGAGACATGTCTCAAATGCAAGAAAACAATTAGGAAAAAGATCCGCCTTCAATCTTTTAGGTCCACTATCAAATCCAGCTCGTGTTAAAAATCAAATGATAGGTGTTTTTTCTATCGAGTTTTTAGACAGATTGCCATTAATACTGAAAAGAAATGGAGCAGAAAACATCATGACAGTTCGCTCTGATGATGGCATGGATGAATTTTCTACTAGTTCAACAAACAGAGTATGTGTTTTAAGAAATGATAAAGTATTGATGAATTCAATTGATCCTCAAGTGGTAGGACTGCACAAGTCAACACTAAAAGATATTCAAATTAAAACAAGAGAAGATGCAATAAAGGCATTTGTCGGAGTATTAAATAATACTTCAAATCAAGCCATGATAGAAACAACAGCTCTTAATGCAGCTGGTGGATTAATTGTTGCAAACATTGTAAATAATTTTGAAGAAGGTGTAGAATTAGCATTAAATACGATTAAAGACGGAAAAGCATTCAAACTCTTAGAAAGATTTGTTGCAGATACGGGAGACATTTCAAAATTAAAGGAGATGATATAATGGTTGAAAATATTTTAAGAAGACTGGTGAATAATTCACAAACTGCAATTGATGATGGAGTGTATGATGTGGATGTAAAATTACAAAAATCAAGCAAAGATTTTATCCAAATAATAAAATCAAACAATCATGCAACGCTACTTACAGAGGTAAAGTTTTCATCCCCGTCTTTGGGCAAGATTAGAACATTATCAGACCCAGTTAACATTGCAAAACAAATGATTGCAGGAGGCTCCAAAGCGCTATCTATTCTCACCCAGCCTCACATGTTTAATGGCTCACCAGAATACTTTATCCAGGTAAGACAAGCAGTTGATGTTCCATTATTAATGAAAGATATCATGATTGATACTATTCAGATTGACGCGGCTGAAAAAATTGGGGCAGATTACATGTTAGTTATTCAGTCATTATTTGATCAAGAATTTCTCAAAGATATTGATGAATTCATCAAATATGGTCACAAAAAAGGGCTGAAAATTCTACTAGAGGTACATACAAAACAAGAATTTCAAAATGCGCTAAAAACGGAATCTGATCTAATAGGAATTAACAACAGAAACCTAGACACGCTGGAAATTGATCTTAAAACTACAGAAAGAGTACTTGAGGGATACAAAAAAACAAGACCAATACTGTCAGAGAGCGGGATTCAAACACCTGCAGATATCCAATACCTAAAAAAATGCGGGGCAGATGCATTCCTAATAGGGTCTAGTGTAATGAAAAGCGATAATATCGAAGAACATGTCAGAAAATTGGTGAATGCATATTGAAGTATCCTAAAGATGGTAAATTTGGAGATTTTGGTGGCAAGTATATTCCAGAAACACTGGTTCCCGCAATTGAGGAATTAGAAGAGAATTATCTTAAATTCAAAGATGATAAAAATTTCAAAAAAGAATTAGATTATTATCTCAAACAATATGCAGGAAGACCAACTCCATTATACTATGCAAAAAATTTATCAGAAAAATGTGGGGGTGCTAAAATATATCTAAAAAGAGAAGACCTCTTGCATGGGGGAGCTCACAAAATAAACAACACGTTAGGTCAAGCACTACTTGCAAAAAAAATGAATAAAAAAAGAATCATTGCTGAAACAGGTGCAGGTCAACACGGAGTAGCCACTGCAATGGCATGTGCTGTTTTGGGAATGAAGTCCGAAGTATACATGGGTTACAAAGATACAATACGACAAAAGCTAAATGTGTACAGAATGAACATGCTTGGTGCTAAAGTTCATCCAGTAAAGTCAGGCTCTAAAACTCTCAAAGATGCAATAAATGAAGCAATCAGAGATTGGATTACAAATGTAGAATCTACATACTATCTACTAGGTTCAGCAGTAGGTCCTCATCCATATCCTGTAATGGTAAGGGACTTTCAAAGTGTTATAGGTGAAGAAATTAAAGTGCAGATGAAAAAATTATCAAATAAAACACCAGATATTGTAATTGCATGTGTTGGCGGAGGATCAAATGCAATTGGAACATTTTATCCGCTATTAGATACAAATGCAGAGATCATTGGAGTGGAAGCTGCAGGTAAAGGATTAAAATCAAAATACCACTCTGCAACATTATCAGCTGGCAGTAAAGGTGTGCTTCATGGAATGATGACGTATCTATTACAAGATGATGAAGGACAAATCACAGAAACACATAGCATTTCAGCAGGATTAGATTATCCGGGTGTCGGTCCAGAGCACTCTTATCTAAAAGATACTAAACGAGTAAAGTATCACTCTGCAACAGATGCTGAAGTAATTGATGCATTTTTGATGTTAACTAGAACTGAAGGAATCATTCCAGCTTTAGAGTCAGCTCATGCAATCGCTGAAGCAATGAAGGTTGCAAAAAAGAGCAAAAAATCAGAATCAATCGTAGTTACACTTTCAGGAAGAGGGGACAAGGACGTAGAAGAAGTACAAAGGTATTTGAGCAAACATGTCAAGAATTAAAGAAAAATTTGCAGAACTATATGCAAAAAAAGAAAAGGCATTAATCGCATACATTATGGTCGGATATCCAAATGAGAATGCAACGATATCTGCAGTTAGAGGACTGGTCAAAGGTGGCGCAGATATTATAGAATTAGGATTTCCATTTTCAGATCCTCTAGCAGATGGTCCTGTAATTCAAAATGCCAGTACCATATCTTTAGATAATGGAACTAAGATTAGTCGGTTTTTCAGTATTGTAAAAAAGATCAGAAAAGAGACAGACATACCGCTAGTTCTAATGACTTATACCAATATTTTGTATCATAAAGGATATTCAAAATTTATTGTCGAGGCTAAAAATGCAGGAATTGATGGATTCATTCTTCCAGATATGTCCATTGAAGAATCAAAAGAGTATATTGCATCTGCAAAAAACAATGCAGACACAATATTTTTGATATCACCAAACACAACAAAATCAAGGATAGAAAAAATTGCAAAATCATCTTCTGGATTTTTATATTTAGTTGCAGTATATGGTACCACTGGAGTAAAAACTGGAATCCAAAATTATACTCTAAAGGCAATCAAAGAGGTTAAAAAAATAACCAAGGGAAAGATTCCAGTAGGTGTTGGATTTGGGGTTTCAACTCCTGATGATGTCAAAAAATACATCAAGGCAGGAGCTGATGCAGTAATTGTGGGCAGTGCATTTTTGAAACTAATTGAAAAAACACCTCAAAACAAACGAGAGTCAAGTATTGCAACATTTACAAAAAGCCTCAAAAGACAAACCATTCAAACGTAAATCTAAGAGTAAATCAAAAAATTCAGAGTCAATAACGAACTTTGCCACATTTTCGACATGATAATGTTCCATTAGGAGCATATTCATGACTACAGTGCTTTGACTCTACCATCATAAATTAATTCCAGAAAATCATAATATTATTGAATAACAATGTAAACTTTGAGCAGGCATACAAAATCATTTTACATAAAACCAATGATCAAATCAAAATTTCAAAATCGATTACAGATATTGAGTTTAAATATGCATGCCTTGATGAACAAATAATGAGATTTTTTCATAACAAGAAAAATGACTGTACACAATGTGATGCGAAATTTGACAGCCATGATGACTTGGTAAAACACGTCAGACATGAACATCATAAAACTATCGTAATCTGTCAACAATGTAAAAGAGAGTTCATTCATGAGAAGGATAGATTGCATCATGCCAGAGAAGAACACAAACATAAGCTAGAGGAACGTTCACGAAAAGACTCACATCCAGAGGAATACAAAACTCAGAGTAGAGTGGATGCATTCAGATCTAGATTTAGCGATAAACTCTAACAGTTCGTTAAAGAGTAGTGGTCTGTTATTTCAACGGGAAGTGGGGGGAACTTTATTTCAGGTAAAGACCACTATCTAGATGTATTCAAATTATAGATATACGTTGAGAAATAAAAAACACTCGTTAAAAATTCCAAACACTTGTTAAAAAAAATAAAGAATTTCATACGCATGTAAGATCTTTACCAAAATAAGAGATCTAAGCATTTGCATCTGATCAACAAAACATACAAAAACCAGATACTTGTTTTCTTAATGTGCAGACTAAACTTATTTTTGTTACAGGGGGGGTAATGTCAGGCCTTGGAAAGGGTGTAACAACATCATCAATTGCAAAATTATTACAATTAGCAGGCCAAAAAGTGTCTTGTATCAAAATAGATCCCTATCTGAATTATGATGCAGGGACCATGAATCCAGTTGCTCATGGAGAGGTCTTTGTAACAGACGATGGGGGTGAGTGTGATATGGATATTGGAAACTATGAGAGATTCCTAAATCAAAATATTCCAAAAAGCCACAACATTACCACGGCTCAGGTATATTCAGCGGTGATTGAAGCAGAAAGAAAAGGAGAATATCTCGGGGCATGCGTTCAGATAATTCCTCACATTACAGATGAGATTAAAAATAGAATTAGGAAAATTGCCGAAGAAGAAAAACTAGACTTTTTGATTGTAGAATGCGGCGGTACTGTAGGGGATATAGAGTCACTGCCATTTTTAGAGGCTCTAAGACAGATGAGAATAGAAGAAGGACCGCAGAATGTAATTTTTGTCCATGTGACACTTGCACCATCATTGGATGTAGTAGGTGAGCAAAAGACAAAGCCTACACAACACAGTGCACAGGAATTAAGAAGGATAGGCATTCAGCCGGATTTTTTGGCAGTAAGATGTACAACACCACTAGAAGAAAAGACAAAGAAAAAAATTGCATTATTTACCAATGTCACTGCAAACGACGTACTATCATGTCATGATGTAAAATCAATTTTTCAAATACCCCAGATATTGTATGAGCAGGGAATAATGGATTCATTATTTACAAAGTTTGGAAAAGTTGGAATGGTAAATGCATCTGCAAACTGGGATAAATGGAATAATATCGCAGAATCAATGACAAATCACGAAGACCAGAAAGTAAAAATTGCGATGGTTGGAAAATACGTCACACTTGCAGATAGTTATGTCAGTGTTAATCATGCACTAAAGCACGCAGGTGCAAAGTTAGGAAAATCAGTAGAAATTGATTGGATTGATTCAGAAACAATTACAGATTATACCACTTTATCAAAATATGATGGTATACTAGTTCCAGGTGGATTTGGAACGCGGGGTTCAGAAGGAATCATAAAAACTGCAAACTATGCAAGAGAGAAAAACATACCATATCTGGGCATATGTTTTGGATTTCAACTGGCAGCTATTGCATTTGGAAGAAATGTTTTAAAGTTGGAGGATGCAAACTCTACTGAAATAAAACCAGATGCTAAAAATCCAATTGTAGATTTGCTTCCAGAACAAAAAAACATATCAGATATGGGAGGATCATTAAGGCTTGGCGCAAATGACATTCAAATTAAACCAAATACAATATCGCACAAAATCTACAATGCAGACACAATTAGCAAAAGACACAGGCATAGATATGAGATCAATAAAAAATACATTCCAGAATTTGAGAAAAATGGACTGATATTTTCAGCTGAAAGTGACGGAGGTAAGAGAATGGAGATGTTAGAGATTCCATCTCATAAATTCTATCTCGGGGTACAGTTTCACCCAGAGTTTAACAGCAGACCTGGATATCCAGAGCAGGCATTTGAGGCATTTGTAAAAGCTGCCTCTCAGAAATAGAAAAGAGTTCATTTCTAGAAATCAATCAAGTGTGGAATTTCCCAATATCGGGAATTACAAAAAAATAAATAAAATAATAACAATACTATTAATGACTCAAAAACATATGCATGTAAAATTGACAAGATGTACAAAGTGTGGAAAAGAATACCATGAAGGAGTAAAGAATTTTTGTTCCAATGCATGTTATGAATCAGATTTACAAGAAAGGATCAAAGATGCATGTGACGATGATACAACACATACCAAAAAATTATCATAATATTTTACAATACTAAAAAAATCTATTCTATCTTTGATATCTCATAAATTTTTTGACGTGCGTCTCTGATTGAGACTTTCTTTTTAACATAGCCTTTTTTTAGCAAATGACTAAGGGCCAATCTAACGGTTCTAGCTGGAAGCAAAGTCTTGTTTGCAAGATCTTTTTGTGTAAGTGCTCCTTCATACTCTAATGTTTTTAGTAATAATTTAGAGCTTGGAGGCATGCTAAGGAGTTCTTCTGCCAGATGAACCTTCTTTGCAAGTGCAGAGATTGTAGTAGAGTCTTTTTTGAGTCGGATTATTTTTGCAGGAGGTGAAAACTGTGTACACTCTACCATGTTGTTTACTTTGTATCTATCCAATCCATCAAGAACAACTTCACAGTGTAGTCTAGCTGAAATATCACTAATTTGAATAGAACTTTTATTTGATACAATAATTGGCCTTCGTGTAATATCTAAAGAGTTTACTGAAATTATTTCAAATACACCAGAGTCCTGAAACAACATAGGTCCACCAGCAGACATTGAATATGCAGAAGAGCCAATTGGTGTAGACACGATGATTCCATCGCTGTTATCGTGCCATACTTCCTCATCATTTACACGTAGTGTATGCTCCATGAGCATTGCACTCTTTGATGAGAATACTGCAACATCATTTAGTACAGGATATACATTTTTTCCATCAATTTTCACTCCTAGTCTTGGAACTTCCTCTACGGTGTAATTTTGTTTTTTTAATATTCTTACATATGATGAAAATTCCCTAAGATCTACCTGAGCTAAAAACCCACTAGATTCACCCTCACTTATTCCTAAAACAGGCGATGTTGAATCAAAAGGTCGATGAAAATAATTCCTAACTCCCTTGTCTCCACCCAATACCAAAATACAATCAGCTTGTTTTGCTTTTGATTTTGCAGTAATTACAAATGATTCAATTTCAGCATCATCTAAAATTTTTTTTATTGTCTTTGCCGCAGAGTCTGTTGTACCAGAACCATAGATTCCTATTTGCACAGAGAAATGAAACTAGGTGTACAATAAAAGGATAAAGTACTAAATCGATCTATACTTTACCAGATTATAAAAATAAGAAGCATTTGTCTCAATTGCATTCTTGTGAGGTATTTTTAGCAGACCCAATTGTTTTGAATCAAGTGCAGCCTGTGCAGCACCTCCTGCAAAACATAATGCCCAAAGAAAGTCTTTTTCTTTTAGCATGGTACAACAAAATGTCGCACAAAAAATATCCCCAATACCAGTAGTATCATAGACCTCTTTGTTTGGCAATGTTATAGAATAGACTTTGTCTTTGACTAGTAATGAAACTTCAGTTTTATTTGTAAAAATTACATGCTTCACACCTTTTTTCTGTAATGCCATCATCATCTCATCATGAGAGCCACTAACAATTCTCTGAGATTCCTCAGGGTTTACCTTGATTGTATCTACATTAGATAAATCAAGTTCAGTATTTTCTAAAATTACATTTTTGTCTGAATCCACTCGTCTCAAAAACCCTTGAGGATCAACTAGAGTAAAACTGGAATCTTTTTTTATTTTAGCAAATGTTTCAGCAGAAATTTCATGATATATCGGTGTAATTAGCGAACCATCTGCGTTTATGGCGGTATATTCAATTGGGTCGCACTCATTTAGTAGTTTGAGTGTTCTATCTGATCCAGTAATATCTATTGCAAACCGAGTGGTGAGTTTCTCAGATATTGCATTTTCAAAATTAATTTTATTTTGAGTCAGGTATTGCTTTGGAAAGTCACTGCCAAATTTCGTGTAAAGATCTACATCAAATTTGAGCTGTCTTGCAGTCAATCCGCCATAACATGCAGCACCTCCAATTTGTTCGTGATTTATGCTATCAATGGTAATTGTGTCAATTGCACAGTGTGAAAATAACGCCAATTTCATTAGTCATGTTTCCAAACAATATCGATTTAGTTTTTTGCATTCTTTTTTTCAAAACATTCCGGGCATAGCATGTTACCCTTCAATATCACTAAATCCACATTTGATCTAAAGCAAACATGACACAAGCCACGCATTATCTATCAATGAGAAATATTTGATCTAGCATTAAAACATGATTAGATTTTGAGCAAATAACTGAAACAAGCACCTCAGATTTTCTTAATCATACGCAAGATTATAAGGAGGCAGATTCGGTTATTTTCATGCCACTTAAACGTGCTAGTAGAGGACGTACAAAAGGAGGTAAGGGCTCATCAGGCACTATACAATGCACAAACTGTGGTTGTACAGTACCAAAAGACAAAGCAAAAAAAGTTACCTCTCGATTAAATCTAGTAGAACATACTTTGGCTAAAGAACTACGTGCCCAAGGAGCATACATTGCATCACCCATGGTATTGAAATGGTATTGTATTTCATGTGCAATTCACTTTAAGATTCTAAAAATTAGATCTGCAGACAGTAGACGAGATCGTGGAAAACTCCGTTAGGATTATTGTGAATTTATAATTTAGTCAGGCTACAATCATAATAAAATAAAAATCATTTATGAATTAATCGTGTTAATTTAGATGGACATTATAGAATTATTTTAAAAAAATTTGCCTAGCTCAGATCGTGAAACAGTGAATCATTTTGTACCTCAATCAATGCTCTATTATTCTTCATTACTAGGCAATTTAGTAAATCCTTTCAATATAAAAAAACGTTAGTTAATTTGAATTTCATTAAGCAAAATCAGTCAACATGAAAAAATTCTTTTTAAAAATAGCATTTACTCTGTTTTTTCTTTAATGTTTTTAGTAGTAATAATCATTCTTTGAACCAATGTAACTCCTGCAATTATCACTACAATAATCACTGCTGGCTGCATATACCCAATTATCCCAATAATTGCAATCACCAGTAAACGCTCGGCTCTCTCACCAATACCAACTCCCTGTAGCTTGATGTTTAATGCATCTGATTTTGCTCGGGCATAACTTACTAGTAATGACAAAGTAATTGCAAGCATTACAAGATAGGGTTCGGCATATCCACCAAATAACAATCCTAAAAATATTGCAACTTCAGCAATTTTATCAAACATTGAATCAAGATACGAGCCCCTCTGAGAGGTTTTACCAGTCGCTCTTGCAACTTGTCCATCCACCATATCAAAAAATCCAGATACAAGCAATAGAATTCCGCCAATAATCAATCCAAATTCAATGCCCAGCCCATAGACTAGTGCAGACGCAAGGGCAAATACAAGACCCACCAATGTCCAAAAGTTTGCAGATAGTCCTGTCGATGCAAATGCTTTTCCAATCTTTTCAAGTGTGGGTTGAAGTATACCCCTGAGATTATTTAACATGTAATTTTTCCAGTTAGATTTTTTAATAAAGTTACTTTGATTATAGGATTAACAAATTGTTCACATTGTAAAAGCATCAAGATACAACTCATTGAAAGTAGTTTAATCGAGATAAATTCATAGCAATCAAGGTAGACATTATCTTTGCTGCAATTGATGCAGTGGCTCCATTATCATATTGAGGGTTTAGTTCCACAATATCAACACCAGTTACTTTTTTGTTTTCAAGTGAATAAATCAGATCAAAGAGTTCACGAGAAGTCATACCTGCGGCTTCAGGATTTCCAACACCTGGTGCATATGCAGGATCTAAGACATCAAGATCAAAACTAGCATACATGGAATCAAACGAAGATGCAAATTCCTTTAAAAGTTGTGGGCCTAGTCCTTCTCGCACTTGTCTATCAGAAATTGTTTTGATGTTGTGTTCTTTTAGAAATTCCAACTCTTCTTTTACAAATGCTCGAGCACCAACATGTAAAATATTATCTGCACCTCTTTGCTCTACAATTCTTCGAAGATATGCAGCATGACTTAGTTTGACGTTTGCATATTCATCACGCAGATCATAATGAGCGTCAAATACAACATAGCCAGTTTCTTTTGGAAAACTCATGTATGTGCCATATGTGATAGAATGCTCACCACCTAAAATGAACAGTTGTCTTTTCTTTGCAACTAGTTCTTTTGTAATTTTGCCAACCATGTCAATCATCTCACTTGCCAAAACAGTATGAGTGGTATTTCCTAAATCTTCAATGTTTACACTTTCCAGATCAATGCCGAATTGTGGATGAAATATCTCAATATTGTTAAATGCGTCACGAATAACATCGGGTCCAAATCGGCATCCAGGTTTGTAAGAGTGTGTAGAATCAAACGGAATCCCAAAAACAGTTGCCACAGGCTCAGAATCACCACAGGAAGCGGTAATCATTGGGTTTCTGTTCATGTATAAATCTAGAAAACTCATTTTTACACCATTAATTGAGGCCTATGTGAGAGATACTTTGGAAGGTTTAATCCAGTGAATGGTTTATTCTTTGTTTGCTCACTTATCTCATTAATAAAATCATCAAATATCAATTCTCTAACATCTCCTGTTTGTCTATCTCGAATACTTAGATTTTTCGAATTCGCTTCCTTTTCTCCAATTACAAGGGTATAACGAATCCAGTCTTTTTCTGCATCTCTGATTCTTTTTCCGATGCTTTCGTTTCTGTCATCAATGTCAACTCGAATATTATGGGATGATAGTTTATCAGCCAAAGTATCACATATGCCAGCAAACTCTTCTTTAAGTGGAATTACACGTACTTGTGTTGGTGCAAGCCATAGAGGGAATTGGGGTTTTCGTCCTTCTTTGATATCTTGTGCTGCTTTTTCTAATAGAACATAAATTATTCTCTCAATTGCACCGCTAGGAGAGTTGTGTAAAATTATAGGGTGTTTACGAACATTGTGTTCATCTACAAATTCAATTCCATAACGGTCTCCATTTTCAACATCTATTTGATCAGTGGAAAGTGCTGACGCTTTTCCCATATTATCGATAAAGTTGAACTCCCATTTCAAAACAAAATAAAAGAATTTCTCTTTCCACATTTCAACTAGTACAGGCCTACCATGTTTCTTGACTAGTTCTTCAATTGAAGACTTGTTTTCATTATAGAAATCCTCTGTAAATCGAATTGCCATTTCATAATCAGAATCTTCAATGCCAAGTTCTTTTAGAACATCACGGGACAAGTCAAATCTAACATTGATTTCTTGAATTGATTGTTCAATATCTTTGCAAAATGCATGACAATCAGGCATGGTAAATGCACGCAATCGTCTCAATCCAACCAGTTCTCCGGATTGTTCACGTCTGAAACTATAACGAGTTAATTCGTATAATCGGTAGGGCAAATTCTTGTATGACATTTGATATTCATTTGCCATTAGAAATTGTCCAAAACATGCAGCAAATCTCAAAAATAGTTTTTTTCCTTCTGAATCAATATTGTATTGTCTTGCCGGAAATCTATTGAAATAACTAACCATACTTGGATGATGAGAATAATACATAATTGGAGTCTCGACTTCATATCCTCCATACTCTTTGACTCGGTCAGTGACATATCGTTCAATGAGTGATTTAATCAAACGGCCGTTTGGGAAAAAACGCATGTTACCAGAATCTGAAGCTGGTTCATAGTCTGCAATTGCCATTTTTTTCATCAGTGCAACATGTGGCGGTGGCTCATCTACTGCTCTCTTTTTTGCAGATTCATATTTTGCAAGTACTTCAAGTTTTGGATATTTTGAAAAATTAAAATCACCAATATTGCTCAAGGTTCCATCTGGAGAAAGTATTTTCCAATAAGAGGTAATTTTTGATTCTCCTTTTAGAGCATCAGACGTCATTTCTTTTTCTTCACTTGAATTTTTTTCTCCAGTACTTTCTTTTGTTACAACTTTGGAGCTTTCTGCAAGTGGGTGTCCCTTTACTTGAATTTTGTATGACTTTGTCCAACCAAATGGAGAATGAGAGACTTGTAACTCTGATGCAGAAGACTCCATTTCTTTAAGTAATGATAATGCGATTGAAGGAGCTGCCAAATTTGAACTAAGATGAGCATATGGGTATAACAGTAATTTTTTACAACCTATTTTTTCCATCGAGTTTTTTATTTGAGATATTGCATTTTGTGCAACAGAAGAGTCATCACCTTGTTCAATAGCTACAAATGCAACAACTACTTCCTCTAGTCTTTTTGTTTCAGGGATAATTTCCTCAGCACTTTTGATCTCCTTTTTTGTCGGAGTGTATTCTATACTATCACAGTGCAGTTGTAATATACGCATAATCTCAAACCAATTAATAATTGAATTAAATCTTTGGCTAGTTTACCCTAATTGCAATGTAAAATGGCTTAGAACATGCCTAATTTTGCGCTAGTTTTCAGCATAGTAAAAAAATTATATCCACAAGCGGACATGACTAAGAGAATCATTAATCCCATTCATATATGGAAAAAGAAAATTCTTCCTTTAGGTCTTTTTTAACTACAATTTTTTCCAATATTATTCTGTGAATCAGACTAGTATTAGTCAAAATTTCCAAGCCTTTTAGGGCATCTTTTTTTGAGGACATTTCATCACCAAGAATTTTGATCACATTATCTGAAAGACTATCTAGATCTTTTTTGGTATGTGTCGTCTTGTGTAGAAAAAAAGTGATAGTGATGGACAGTGGTTTTTCAGCACATCTTTTTTTTACATTATTGAGGTTCTTTCCTAATTTAACAAGAATTGAATCACGAATCAACAGTTTGGTTTCTTTAGCTTTTTTTCCTGCAGATGATGGAACAAGTCCAGTGACTTTGATATTTTGTAGTAAAACATCGCCTTTCATGACATTGTTAAAAAGAAGATCAATTTAATTCGGGATCATAATAAAATATGATTGAAAAGTTTACTTTTTGAATTATTTAATAAAATATCGCATGTACACATAAAAGAAAGATACCACTAGGCATGAGTCTACGATGATTTAATGGTGTGGAATCACCCATTTTGTTTTTCAATCTGGTCACGTAGCGTAATGATTGATCGTAAAATTAATCCAGATATACCCAAATTTGCTGTAAGAAACTGCACTGTGTGATTAAGTGAGTCTTCCCCACGAAATCCTTCATCATAAATCATCTCTACTGAGCCCTTGTCGGTTTCAACAAATGATGTAATTAGAGAATAAGATCCCAATTTCTCGTCTGTTTTTTCCAGATATAGTCGAAGTTCAACTTTATGTACTAAAAATCCCTGGTCTACAAAATTACCTGATGAAAACAACACCACAACACCATCAGGGTTACGGTTTATTCTTTGAGGGTTATGCAAATCAATAATATTCATTTTGTGTTATAGGTATCCTGTTCCCACATAAGAAATATTTGTGTAGTAAAGTCCCTTTGACCAGTTTTTTATTCCTCCAATTAGATAGTACGCATTAGTATTATGGGCGCGTAGGGTAATTGACATCTTTTTTGATTGCTCCTCATCTTTGCTTATCAAAACCACCTTTGAGAGTTTTGGGATATCAAGTAGATTTTCTTCATTGTATTGTACGAGAATTGATTTTTTAATGTGTCCTTTGGCGAAATCTTCCTTTTTTCTCAAGTCATATATTACTAAATTACCATCGTGTTGAATTAAATCATATAGTTGTGATTCATTTAATCCAAATGATATATCAGAATTATTCATTTTAATCTCAAGGTAATGTAATTGATTCAGAGTTTAAAGTTTAGTTTGAAATTGGATATAATAAAGAAAATCATTACATTCACATAAGTAATGACAAGGATTAGATCGCATTTAATTTGAGATCAGATGACACAAGCTTAATCTGTAGTAGATATGGATTCAGGATAATTGTCAGAAGAGAAGAGCATTACAGATTATTTGGGTAAAAAAGTATCACAGTATTATAGACATGATATTCTAATGCTATCTGAATCTGTAAAGATTTCAGAAGCATGTACCATATTAAAAAAGAAAGATGTAGATGAGATCATCGTAGTTGATGATTCGTATAATCCTACAGGGATAGTTACAGACGAAGATATTTTGGCAAAATTAAGTGAGTCTTTTGTAAATCCTATAAACACGACATTGGGAGATATTATGGTATTTCCTTTAATTTCAATTAGAGAAGATCAAGTTCTTTCAGAGGCACTTGAAATAATGCGTGAGAAAAAGATTAGAAAATTAGCAGTATTATCAAACAGTAATTTAGTTGTAGGAATGCTTTACCTGGATACAATAATGAATCTTGTCAAAAAGTCCCTCATAAAACAACAAAAACAATCTACACTTTGGGGCGTCATTTGGAATCTCGGTGTCGTATTACAATTTACAGGGGTCTTGATGTTTATTCCAGGAATTGTTGCCACGTTGCTAAATGATCCAGTAGTTGCAACTGGGATATACCTAATGTCTGTCCTGCTCATAGTTTCCGGTTTTTTCATGAATTCTTATGGTGAAAAGCAACCAATCACACTAAGAGGAACTGCAATTCTAGTATTTGCCAGCTTTATGATCTTGGTGCTGTTTGGTATGATACCTCAGCTTTTCGTAATACATTTTGATTCCAGTGATCCTATAGAATTATTTGCAGATGGATTTTTTGAAAGCTCAGCAGGATTTACAACAGGCGGGTATTCACTAGTACCAAATCCAGAAGATTTGCCAAGAAGTTTTACGTTTTATCGGGGTTATGCTCAATTTGTTGGAGGACTAAGTTTCATCTATCTAATTGTAACTGCATTTTATTCAGAAAAACGAGTCGGTGCAATGAAGGGATTTATTTCTGGGAATTTTCCTAATCTAAAAGAATTATTTGCAGTAATCACAATTATCTTTTCTATTTATGCAATAATCATTGCACTACTTTTATTCTATTTGGGTGGGGGTGAGATATTAGATGATTTTTCTCTGGCCTTTAGTGCACTTTCTACAGGAGGTACAAGTCCAGACTCTAAAATATTTCAGGGATTTACAACACCAGAGTATGTTGTGATGATTATTGCAATGATACTCGGAGCACTTCCATTTGGCTTTCATTATGCATTTGTTAGAACAAAATTTCTTTCTATTAACTTAACAAAAGAAGTTGTAGTGTATTTGGGTCTTTTAGCCATTTTTTGTATCATATTCATATTCTCAATGGATGTAAATTGGTTAGATGGTTTATTCAATATCGTTTCAGCAAGTACCACCACAGGATTCCAAACAATAAATCTTGCAAATTTAAATCCAATAGCATTTACCGTCATCATCATAGCCATGATGATAGGAGGATGTGGATTCTCCACAGCAGGAGGCATAAAGATTTTCAGGGTTATGCAATTATCTAAATTGAGGCATATTTTCAATATAAAATCTGTAAAGTTATCGAAATCAGATAAAAAAGACATCATAATAGGAATCATAATAATGGCAACATCGATTATCGTTCCATTATTAGTTGCAACACATATGGCCTATATTGGATATGACTTTCAAAATTCATTTTTTGATGCTGTCTCTGCAATAACAACTACAGGACATGGTGCAGGTACAGTAAGTGCTGCACTTGATCCATTTATGACGATAGTTTTTGGATTTTTGATGATTCTTGGGAGAATTGAAATAATTTTACTTGTGTACATGTTTGTTCCAAAACTTATGAAATAGACATCATCAAGGTAAACATTTGAATATGTTTTTTGAAATATTTAGTTTAAAATTATGTTTTCTTTGATATTTTTTTTGTTTTGTGAAATATTTTAGCGCCCATTTTAATAGTTTTTAATTGCTTTATCAAACTTAATCCAATTTTGAAAAATTTGAATATGGAAAAAATTGGAATCAATGCCAACATCAAAATATCAATCCAGTATTTTTTTACAAATTTTTTTGGATTGTTTATTTTTCTATATTTGAGAACAAGATCAAGAGTCAGCAATATTAGAATTGGCCATATTAAAAACTCAAAAAATTCTTTGAATTCATCAGGAATTGACAATATGGGATTTTCTAATCCAAATACATTATACTCAAATGCCAGTAATCCAATAAAAAACAATAATGAAAGTGCAAGTATTATCAGATCCAGTATTTTGGAGTTCACATCATCAACACAGCATAATTACGGTATTAAATTTTTGAAGAAAAATTTCAGATCACAAGTATTATTTACAGTAAAATTTTGCTCATATCAATGGATCCACACAAATTTCATGGTAGAGACATTCCGCATATCAAACTAGACCCAAATATGACAATTGAAGATCTGGTGGATGTTTTTGCAAGTTCTGGATATAACGGTAGACAACTAGGAGAAGCTGCAAAACTATATGCAAAAATGATCAAAGAAGATGCGACAATATGTCTTACTGTTTCAGGAGCCATGACACCTGTAGGATTTGGTGGAATCATCAAGACTTTGATTGAACGTGGATTTGTAGATTGGATTGTAACAACTGGTGCTAATGTTTATCATGAAGATCATTTTGCATGGGGGTTACCTGTCAAACAAGGGAGTTTTGATGTAGATGATATGAAATTATATGAAAACGAGATTGTACGAATCAGAGATGTGTACATAAAATTTCATGAAACATTAGAGGCAGAGGATCTAATCATACAAAAAATGTTTGCCAATGATTTTACAGACAAACCATTTACAACTGCTGAATTTTGTAATTTGATGGGCAAGATTAGTAAAGAGAAATCAAAACATCCAGAAAAAAGTTTCATTACAACGGCATATGATTATGATGTTCCAGTATACATTTCAACCATAAAAGATTCGTCATTGGCACTAAACTTGGCAGTACATAGATTACACGACAAAGTGTATAGTTTAGATTTTGTAAAAGAGATAATAGAGCAAGCATCAATTCTATATAATTCAAAAAAATCAGGAATAGTCGAACTCGGAGGAGGAGTTCCAAAAAACACTGCACAGCAGACAGGTCCTCTTTTAGATCAAATATTACAAAGAAATGATGGAGGTCAAGACTATGTAATACAGATTACAGATGCAAGACCTGACACAGGTGGCTTATCTGGTGCAACACTGCAAGAAGGAAAAAGTTGGGGCAAAGTACAAGACGCCCATCACGATATGATTACAGTTTATGCAGATGCAACAATCGCATTTCCTATTTTGGCATTGTATGTCCTTAGCAATCAAAAACCAAGAGAACCAAAAAGATTGTATAAAAAATTGGGAAAATATTATGATAAGTTACAA
>CALKVM010000025.1:0-20087 GCA_938049695.1 uncultured Candidatus Nitrosoarchaeum sp.
TTCTTCTGAAATCTCCACCTTCCCTTCTTGGTTCTCCACCTTCTCTTCTAGAGTCAGTGCCTTCTCTTCTTCTGAAATCTCCACCTTCTCTTCTAGAGTCAGTGCCTTCTCTTCTTCTAGATCCACCACCTTCTCTTCTAGAGTCAGTGCCTTCTCTTCTTCTGAAATCTCCACCTTCACGTTTGAATAATTCTGGTTTTCTGGTTTCCCTTTCAGTAGGGTTTTCGTATTTTTTACTAATTTCGTTTACTCTGACGTTAAGTTTTTCTAGTAAAGTGTTGTTGATCCCTTCTCCATACACATCGACTCTTGCAGCTATGACTGCCTTTGCGGCAATTGCCCTTGCAATTTTTCCTCTCTGCCATCTAGGAGCAGCGTGAACCATTGCATGCTGGAACAATAATCCGTGTTTTGGTGGTTGAGCTCCTGTCTTCAATGATCTAAAGAGTGCTTTTTCTGCACCTATTACTTGCACGGTACTTGCAGGCATCGATGCTAATTTTCTTAGACTTCCCGCTCTTCCTAATATTCTTGCACCTACTGCAGCTCCCAGAATAGCTGAAATATTTGGTGCGATAGTTTCCATTTCTGTTTCAACATGATCTTCTAATTTTTTTCGTAAATCATGAAAATCTAAAATTTGTTTTGCAATGGATTGTACAATCGATAAATTGACATCTGAAATATCTCCTCCTCTACTTTTTGATGCAAGCAAAGAAATCATTTCTGCTTTTGAATCAGGAAATCCTGCTTCTTCATACACTTTTTTTGTTAATGATTCTCGTTTTCCAGCCAAAACAATTTGTGCATAACCATTGATGCTATCTATTATATTGTCTAATTCTGGAAAATGCAATCCATACCATTCTCGTAATCTTGAGCTAAGTCCATTGGCAATTTTATCAATTTCATCCAATGAATTTATTGCCTGAATAATATGAAGATCTGGACTCTCTGAAACTTCTGTTACTTTTGATGATGATAACCCCATTGCAAATTCTCTTAACTTTGATAATGCATTAGGCATACTTTCTGCAAATCCTGAATCAACAATTATTTGAGGTTTTGTTGCTTGGATCTTTTCTAATTCTACTTCTTCCATCATTTGTGCATCTATGGAACTTTTTTTCAATAATGTCATCAATGATTCATCACTAACTGTGACTCCTCTTTGAAGTGGACTCAGATAATCTACAAGTTCATTTAATTTTGATTCTTTTTTCTTTACAGACAGATAATCTCTGACAGAATCTTTGAAAGGAAATGCCTTTTCCAGCTTTTCGTCTTTGAAAACTACGATTCCAAATTCTGTTAAGATTACAGAATACATGAATAGCTAATTCTAGGTCTCCTTTTAAAAAGGTACTAGAAACCTTGTGAATCAACTATTATATTCGAAACTACGTATATGATTCAAAGTGGAACCCAGCCTGGTTACGTCTATAGGAAAAATTCAACTAGAAAGACCTGTGATACTAGCCTCTGGAATATTGGGTATTTCATTAGATGTCTTTAATCGACTTTATCGTTCAGGAGCAGGCGCGGTTGTTAGTAAATCTCTCAGTACAGAACCATGGGATGGATATCCAAACCCTACTATTTTTAGTGTAAATGGCGGTGGATGGATTAATGCAGTTGGATTGTCAAATCCCGGGGCTCCAAATTTTGCAAAAATGATAGAATCTAACAATGACGTTCCAATAATTATTAGTTTAGTAGGCTCTATTCCTGACGATTTTGAAATGATGGTTAAGCAATTTAAAAACTGTAAAGTTACTGCATATGAGCTGAATTTATCATGTCCACATGTTGCTAAAGTAGGACTAGAAGTAGGTGATGATCCTGAACTAGTCAAGAAAATTGTTAGTACTGTAAAAAATTCTACTGATGTACCAGTTATAGCCAAAGTGGGATTGGGAACAACTCATTATCTTAACACTGTAAATGCTGCAATTGAATCTGGAATTGATGCAATTACTGCAATCAATACAATTAGAGCGATGGCAATTGATGTTGAAACTCAAAGACCCATCTTGAGTAATAAATTCGGTGGATTATCTGGCACTCCGATTAAACACATTGCATTACGATGTGTTTATGAAATTTCTTCAAAATATAATATTCCTATAATTGGCTGCGGTGGAATCTCTACGTGGGAAGATGCAATTGAATTTATTTTGGCGGGATCTTCTGCAATTCAATTAGGAAGTGCAATTGGTGATAATTGGATACATGTTTTTAATGATATTAATCACGGAATACTTCAATACATGAAAAGAAAAGGATATTCAAACATAAATGAGATGATAGGTCTTGCAAAGAAATCATAATCATACAAAAATTTGTATAGTTGAAAAAGTAATTGATGAAACCCCTACTGTTAGAACTTTAATTTTTTCTGACGATGTATTATCTGCTGTTCTTCCAGGTCAATTTGCAATGGTTTGGATTCCTGGCATTAATGAATTACCAATGAGTGTAATGATTTCTCAAGAATCTGGCAAAGCTGCTTTTACGGTAAGAAGACATGGTTCTGCATCAACTGGATTGTTCAATATTCAAGTGGGTCAACAAATTGGTGTGAGAGGACCATATGGAAACTCTTTTGATTTAAAACAAGGAAAACTTTTGCTTGTTGGTGGTGGAACTGGTCTTGTCCCAATGATGAGATTGTTAACTTTTGTCAAACCTGGTGACGATGTTACTGTTTTAATTGGTGCAAAATCAAAAAATGAAGTTTTCTTTGAAGATTTGACAAATAATTTATTGAAAAATAATTCTCACCGGGTAATTGTTACCACTGACGATGGAACTTATGGTGAAAAAGGATTTGTTACAAGTATGGTTGAAAAACTAGTTAATGAAAATCATTTTGATGGAGTGTATACGTGTGGTCCAGAAATAATGATGTACAAAACTGTCCAATTAGCGCATTCTAAAGGATTGTTTGTTCAAGCTAGTCTTGAACGCATGATGAAATGCGGTGTTGGAATATGTGGAAGCTGCTGTGTTGGCGAAGATTTGGTTTGCAGAGATGGTACTGTCTTTAACGGTGATTATTTACTATCGAATAAAGAATTTGGCCATTCTCATAGAAATAAGGCTGGAATCCTAGAAAATTATTAGGTTTGTCCAGCAAGGTTTAAAATAAATCAGGAAATCATTGCGTTGAAGAGTATTGGGTAACCCAAAAATTGTTTTAACGGCTGATCGTACTTTAATGTCTGCATATCGGGGTTTATCATTAGCCACATTTTTTGGATGTGCGCCCGCCGTTGATCCTAACCGTAATAAAAATAGTTTTTTGTATAAAATTCTAGGAAATCAAGTAACTCCAAAGATTTTATTTGATTTTATTTGCAATTACATTCCTCATACTAATGGTGTGGCAAATTATGCTCCATATGGACTACGTAAAGTAGAAGCAGGTTTACTCCGAGATGGCTTTAGACGTGAAGATGTAGTTGTTGCACATCCTGATCATATTGAAAAATTTATTGGTCCTGACACTCAAGTAATTGGTACATATGAAATGGACCCATTGGGAATGGGACCCGTTACAATGACTTTCACTTATGGTCGAAAACAGACTTCGTATGATGAATTTTACAATACAGAATTACACTACAGAATAAAAGCTGCAAAACTAAAAACAGGTAGTAATGCCAAAGTTATTTCTGGCGCTTCTGGAACTTGGCAATACAATTATGATCCCGAAAAAATCGAAGAATTTGGCATCTATGCTATCTTAGAAGGAGAGCTTGGAGGTATTGCACCTGAAATTGATGGGCATGCTGGTAGATTCTTTAATTATTTAATTAACGGTGATTTTGAAAATATGGATCCCTTCAGAAAACGTAGTGACTTTAAAGTAAATATAAAAGAATTTGAAAGAAACGGAAAAAAAATTCATGGAAGATTTGTAAATTTTTGGGATAGACCAGATCTAGAAGAAATTCCAGATATTGTAGAACCAAGTATGCATGGAATGGTTGAAGTAATGCGTGGTTGTGGAAGAGGTTGTAAATTTTGTGACGTCACATTAAGATCATTAAGATATTATTCTCCAGAAAAAGTCAAACGCGAAATTGAAGTTAACATCAAAAAAGGAGGCTCAAAATCTGCTTGGATACACAGTGATGATATTTTTGTCTATGGCATGGATCCTAGAACTGCTAAAGGAATGGAACCAAATCGAGAAGCTCTAGAAGAACTATTCACTGCTATCATGTCTACTGGAGTAGAACACACAAATCCAACACATGGTACTTTGGCAGGAGCAATAGCTGATGAGAAACTTATTCCAAATCTTTCAAAAATTATGAAATCTGGTCCTAATAATATGATTGGAATTCAAGCTGGTCTTGAAACCGGCAGTTTGCGATTAATTGGAAAATATGCTGATAGAAAACTTGCTCCATATTCTCCAAGTGAATGGCATTGGGTAGTAAAAGAAGGTGTCAAAACTTTGAATCAGGATTATTGGATTCCAGCATTTACTTTGATTATGGGTCTTGATAATGATGAACAACCAGAAGATTCTTGGGATACAATTCGTCTAATCACTGAATTAGAACATGAGCAACCAGATTCAATGTTTACTGCTACAGCACTTACCTTTGTTCCAATTGGATTATTGGAAAAATCTGATTTCTTTAACATTGGAAATGAAATGACTCCTGCACAACTAGGTGTACTTTACAAAACTTGGCAACACAATTTCAAATATGGAATTCAAAAATTCATGACCAAAACTGGTGCAAAAGGACCACAGAGATATTTCTTTAACACAATTGCAAGATCTTTGGGTGGTATTCCTTTAGGTGCAATGGAAAGATATGCCCGTCGTAAGAGTAAGGAACATGAAAAAGTTATTGAAACTATAAAGATAAAATACTGGTAATCATACAAATACATAAATTTACTATTTTGTTTGATTGAATTATGGCAACTCACGGTTCACTTACAAAAGCAGGTAAAGTAAGAGGACAGACTCCAAAAGTTGAAGGAAGAAAAATAGTCGGTACAAATTCTAGCCTTAGAAATAAGAGTAATTTCAAAAAACGATTTGCCTTGGGAAGATTTCCAGGACAAAATAAACCTGGTCAAAGAAGAAAGAGACGTTAGATCAAAACATTACAACAAGTTGTCTTTTTGCGATCATTTTTCAAAACAATACTGTTATAAAGTACTAGTACCGTACTATACGGTATGGTAGAAGATTTGAGATTAGATAGTTTGGAGGGCGTAGGTCCTGTAACTACTAGAAAATTATCCGATGCAGGAGTACACAATGTTATGGATCTTATCGTAAGAGGTCCTGTGGAAATTGCAGAAATAACTGGAATGGAAAAAGACACGGCAGAAAAAATTGTCAATAAAGCAAGACAACATCTAGTTGAAACTGGATTACTTTCCAGAGATTTTGTTACAGCAACTGAAGTCTACAAGCGCAGACAAGATATTGGTAAAATTACAACTGGTACTAATTGTCTTGACACGCTATTTGATGGTGGTGTTGAAACACAAGCTCTTACAGAAGTTTATGGTGAATTCGGTTCAGGTAAAACCCAATTTGCACATACACTAGCTGTAATGGTTCAAAAACCAAAAACAGAAGGTGGATTGGATGGGGGTGTTTTGTACATTGACACAGAAAATACTTTTAGACCTGAAAGAATTGTATCTATTGCACAAGCACATGAGATGGATCCAGAAAAAGTTCTTGATAGAATAATTGTAGCACGTGCATACAACAGTGCACACCAAACATTGATTCTTGAAGAAGCAGGTCCTGTGATTCAAGAAAATAACATCCGATTAATTGTTGTAGATTCTGCAGTTGGATTGTTCCGTGCTGAATATCTAGGTAGAGGAACATTATCAAATAGACAACAAAAACTAAATCACTTTGTTCACATGTTGTCTAGAATTGCAGAAACTTACAACTGTGCTGCAATTGCAACAAATCAAGTCATGGCATCTCCTGATGTTTTCTTTGGTGACCCAACTCGTCCAATAGGTGGAAACGTAGTTGCACACACTTCTACGTACCGAATCTACTTTAAGAAATCAGGTAAGAAACGAATTGCACGAATGGTGGATAGTCCTCATCATCCCGAAGAAGAGGTAATCTTTGCTCTGGGTGAAGCAGGAGTAATGGATCTGGAAGATGCAGAAAAAAAACCCACTAAAAAGACAGCCAAAAAAGTGACTAAAAAGGAAAAAGAATCTGAACCGGAAATTACGGTTGAATCTGCTGAACTAGAGATGGTTCAAGTCACAGACGATACTGATTCTGATGATTTAGAGTCAATAGAAGAGTAAATCTTCTTTTTCTTTATTTTTTTACACTAAATGTACATCCTAATTTCTTGTTTTATTTTTCAATCGTGCTTTGTTAAGCATTGATCAAAATCATACTAGTTGAGAACTGATTAAATTATAATATCATACTATTATAGTAATGACTGAATATGTATATTCTAAAAATAAAGTGATCATACTATGAAAGATCTTTATCGCTTACTCCCAGAGGAAATGGAAAAATTACTCATTGACATGGGCCAACCACGTTACCGTGCTGATCAAATTCTTTATCCACTTTACTATAAATTTCCAAAGGATATCTCTGAATTGCGACAGCTACCTACCGCAATGCGAGATAAACTCATTGCAGAGGGATACACAATTGGTTCTGCAATTGAATCTCATCGTATTGTAAGTGAGGATGGAGATACAACAAAATTGCTTCTCAATCTTGCTGATGGAACTCCAGTTGAAACAGTTTTGATACAATACCAATCATCAAAGATTAACGGTCATCCAAGATCTACTATTTGTGTTTCAACTCAAGTTGGTTGTGCAATGGGTTGTACATTTTGTGCAACAGGACAAATGGGATTTGAACGTAACATAAAAGCTGAAGAAATTGTTGCACAGGTAATTCATTTTGCACATCTTCTTGAAAAACGTGGTCAACATGTAACTAATTTGGTTTTTATGGGTATGGGCGAACCTCTGGCAAATTATGATGAAACAATACGTGCTGTACGTTTACTGACACACAGTAGAGGTTTTGGCATTGGACAACGAAACATCACTATTTCGACAATCGGTATAATCTCTGGCATTGATCGTCTTGCTGATGAAGATCTGCAAATCGGACTTGCAATATCATTACATGCTCCAAATGATAAACTGCGACAAAAATTAGTCCCAACTGCAGGACTTAATTCAGTGAAGGATTTGATTGCAGCTGGAAAACGTTATTTCAAGAAGACAGGAAGACGTGTCACATTTGAATATGCTCTAATTGAGGGTGTTAATGACTCTCCAGAAATTGCAAAAGAACTTGCTTTGCTTTTAGAGGGTAATGGTTCTCATGTTAATCTAATTCCAATAAATCCAACGGCGGGTAATTTTCAACGTCCATCTAAACGAAATGTTCTTGAATTTGAAAGAATACTGCAAAATGCTGGTGTGAACTGCACAATCCGTGTGGAAAAAGGATCGGAAATATCAGCTGCATGTGGGCAACTTAGAACAGATATTCTCAGTTAATGGCATCTCTCAAGTCGTAAGTGTTAAAATAGGGTCATTAGGAAATCTACTCAGATATGGCAACTAAGAAATCACACGGTCGTTCACATGGATTTAAGCACAAAGCAAGAGCTGTAATGACTAAAACCGCTCCTAGAGGCGTATCTTTCTTACTCCAAGTGTATCATGAAGGTGAACAAGCACTTGTCATTATTGATCCTAGACAACACAAAGGATTACCTCACAGACGTTATCATGGAAAAGTAGGTAGAATCACAAATGTTGGTAGACGTGCTATTACTCTTGATGTAAAATTAGGAAATAAAACAAAAACCTTAATCACTCGATTAGATCATATCAAACCATTCGGTGTATAATCATGGAAGAGATAAAAAAGAAACAAAGCATTTCTCTTTCAGAAGTTAAAGAGATTTTAGGTAAAGTTGATGTCGAAGAAATGGATCAAATTCAGCGTTGGACATATGATTATGTTTCAAAATTCTCAAAAATTGATTCTAAAGATGCCAAAGATATGAAAAAACAACTAATGAAAGAGTGTGAATTAACAGAAGAAGAATCTGTTGAAATTGTAAATATTAGACCAACCAGCTTAGCTGAACTACGTTCATTTACCTTTGGTTGGAAAAAACTTATTCTTGCTGAGACTCTAGCAAAAATGCTCAAGATCATCAAGGAGCATTCTTAACTTTCCCGGAGAGATTTATTTTGTACAGGGCTCAATCCCCACCTAGAAAGTATGAGGAACATGCATATGTTTTAGATTTTAATCCTCGTGGAAAATCTTCTACTGTACGTGGACGTGATGGAATTATTATTACTGCCATTGGAGAAGATAGGTTAACACTATTAGAAGTTCTTGGAATTCCAAATTCTGCATTTGATGTTGGAGAAAGAATTTACATTGGAAAAGAAGGAAGAACAAAAATACTTTCTGTTTTAGGAAAGTTAGAGTATGAACAAATTTCCTCATCTGCTCAAAGTGAATTGTCTGGAGTTGTTGAAAATATTGTAACTTTCAATGAGGCAAGATTTGTAGAATATATTAACAATGCAAGACCGTTAACCCCAAGAATTCATGCACTTGAATTGATTCCTGGAATCGGAAAAACATACATGAAAATCATGATAGAAGAAAGAGAAAAGAAAAAATTTCAAAGTTATGCTGATTTGCAGGAAAGAGTGGGATTCAAAGATCCAATCAAGCATATTTCAGCGAGAATCATGGATGAGATTACGGGTGAAAGTAGAATGAATATTTTTGTCAAAAAATGATTAAACGAAAAAGACTAGGCCAACACTTTCTAACCTCAACTACAATAGCAAAATCAATTATTTCTGAGGCTAAAATTAGTAAAAATGATGTGGTGTTTGAGTTAGGTACTGGATTGGGCATTTTGACTCCGTTATTATGTGAAAATGCAAAAAAAGTGATCTCGATAGATACTGACAAGGAATTGTATGAGAAAGCAAAATCTCATTTTTCCCACATTGATAATCTCTCCATAGAGTTTGGCGATGGCTTCGAAAGGCAAGATGTTTTTTCTATTTTTGTATCTAATCTCCCTTATTCAAAAAGCAAAGAAGCAATAGAATGGCTAGCAATCACTCCTTTCTCTCATGGTGTAATTATGGTGCAAAAAGAATTTGCAGAAAAACTGCTTACAAAATCTGCAAAATGTAGAAGATCTGTTAGCATTATTGCAAATTATGCTTTTGAGATTGAAAAATTCTTAGATGTGGGACAGAAAAATTTCTCTCCACCGCCAAATGTTGAGTCTGTGGTTCTTAAAATTACTAAAAAACAATCCGTTGAAAAAGATCTCATTCATGTAGTAAACAAAATGTTCTCGTACAGACGAAAAACAATCCAAAATATCTTTAAGCAGTTTGGAAAAGAAACAGTAATAGTGAAACGACTAGATGACCTTTCAGGTGATGAAATAATTGATCTTGCAAAACAAATTCTTAAGGGATGAGGAATATTCTCCATCTGAAGATACATTCTTCCTTGCTGATTATATTGAAAAAGAGAAAGGACTTTCTGCGCTAGATGTTGGAAGCGGTTCTGGATATCTAACAAAACTATTATCTGAAAATTTTACCTTTGTTGTTGGAACCGACATTAATTTTGTCGTATTGAATAATCAAACATATCGTACAAAAAATTTGGTTTGTTGCAATGGTTCTGATGCACTAACATTGGAATTTGATCTAGTGATATGCAATCTCCCATATCTTGCAACAGATGAAATTTTGGATGCTACCACTGATGGAGGAAAAGATGGATTTGAAGTCCCTAAAAAAATATTTGATTCAATTTATAAAAATATCAAAATAGGAGGCAAATTTCTTTTTGTAACTTCATCTCTTTCTGACTATCAAAAACTAATGGATTACGCACAAAAATTAGGTCTCAGTCCTCGAATTCTTGCAAAAAAGAAGATGTTTTTTGAAGAATTAATAATTGTTGAAGCTAAAAAATGATTATTTTTTTAACAGTTCAGCGGCGCGTTTTGCAATTGCATCTGACATTTCACTTGTTTTAGCATTACCGCCAATATCATATGTTACAAATTTCCCATCATTAATTATTTCCTCGGTGGCTTTGAAAATTACATCTTTAATTTCAGGCTCACCAAGATATTCTACCATCCACGCTCCAGATAAAATTGCGGCAGTAGGATTTACTTTATTCATTCCTTTGTATTTTGGAGCACTTCCATGTGCTGGTTCAAACATTGCATAATTTTCTCCAAGATTTGCAGAATAAACATTTCCAATTGAACCAATATTGCCAGAGGCACATTCTGATATGATATCCATAAACAGATTTGTGCTTACCAAAACAGAATTATTGAATCTCTCGGGATTTTTTACTAATTGTTGTGTCATGTTATCAATATAGTACTCTTCAATCTCAATTCCTGGATATTTTTGTGCGGCTCTTTCTATTTCAGTCCAAAAAATTCCATCAGTTCTTTTTAGAATATTTCTTTTTGTAATTGCTATTACTTTTTTTAATCCATATTTTTTTGCCCATTCAAATGAAGAATCTGCTATTCTTTTACACCCCTTTCTTGTTGTTTTTCTAATTGCTATGGCAGAATCTTCAGATGTGTCAAACTCAATTCCTGCATACAATCCTTCAGTTGCTTCCCTAAAACATACAAAATCAAGTTTTTTATTTGGTGAAAGTCTATCATATGTCTTAATGGGTCTAACATTTGCATACAGTTGATATTTTTGTCGTGTAGAAACAGCTACACTTCTTGGAGCATCAGGTGATGGTATAGTTGTAGTGGGACCTTTGTAGCAAGCATTACTTTCATCCATGATTTTTGATGTAGATTCAGGAATGTATGTGGCTCCACCATTTTTCTCCCATTGCTCTGAGCCTGCTTCACAGCGAATAAGCTCTGTTTGACTATTACAAGCTTTTAAGACATGAATCATGGCATCTACTAATTCAGGACCAGTTCCATCACCATTAATTACGGCTGCTTTTTTACCCATTTCAGCGAGATTATTGATTGAGCGTATTTAATTCTACCCTTGCCAATTAAACTGAATTTTTTTATAAATAACTATATTTTGTATAGGAGTAATTTATTAACATAATTTTATTTTGTTTTAATAGAATATGTTAATTGTACAAATTTCTGATCTTCATGTTGGCTCTCAATTTCTTCAAGATAAATTTGATCAACTTGTAGATGAGGTGAATCAACTTCATCCTGATGTTATAGTTATTACTGGTGATTTGACAAATGAGGGACTAATACAAGAATATGAAAAATGTAAGACACTCTTGACGAAATTTAATACAAAAAAAATTATTGCCATCAGTGGGAATCATGATTATCGAAACACTGGTTATTTACTATTCAAAAAATTTTTCCCATTTGAAGCAATAAATGAATTAAATGACGATGTAGTTTTGGTGACACTTGGAACTGCACGTCCTGATAGAAATGAAGGTGAGGTAGGGTATCGTCAAAACTTGTGGTTGGAGAGAACCATGAAAAAATATAAAGACAAAGTAAAGATCTTGGCAATGCATCATCACCTTATAGCAATTCCAGATACTGGCTCTGATCAATTAACTGTAGTTGATGCAGGAGATGTTTTAAGAACAATATTGGATACTGGGGTAGATCTTGTTTTGTGTGGTCATAAACATCGACCATGGGAATGGAATTTTGGGAAACTTATGGTAGTAAATGCAGGAACTGCAACATCCGAAAGAGTTAGAGGATTATTTGAAAACACATACAACATTATTACTATTTCAAATAAATCTGTTAACGTTGATTTAAAAATCATAGGTGGAAAAAGAATGAAACTAGATGATATTGTGACTGATTATCATCAGTTTGGCGACGAATAAATTTATTTACAGAAATACATCTTTACTTTTCTAAATAATATCCTGTTCGATTAATTTTTTTTATAAAACTATTGCTATTCATTCATTTGTAGTTGCTCTAGTTTTATCATCATACCACATTAAATAATTTGTTTTTCTATCAATGTACTATCTGAGCTTAGCTCAGTGAGCCTTAACTGTTATGATATTTTCATTTTTTCAATGACAAGTAAAACAAATCTGTTTTTGTTTTTAGCAATAGCAACTATTCTACTTGCAAGTCCTCTTGCATCTGGAAATGTTTTTGCTGATGATGACAAAGATAAGAAAGGTAAAGACAAGAAAGATAAAGATGAAAAAAAATACAAACATCCATTCCAAGCATTATGGGATGCAATAGTAGGATTACAAACACAAATTGATGCTCTCAAATTAAAATCTGGTTCACAAGGTCCACCAGGTCCAAGAGGCATTAATGGTACTAATGGTACTAATGGTCTACAAGGCCCACCAGGTCCTTCTGGAACATGGCATATTTTATTTGATGGAACACCTGCTATGGTACATCTAGATGATATTGGAGGTAGTCAAGTTTCTTGTCCATCGGGAAGTGTGCAAGTAGGTAGTCATGCTGTGGATGGTAAATTAGTAGATATAATCTGCAATCACATCTCGGTGACACAATAAAACCAAAATCTTTTTTTCTTTTTATTTTTTTTAAATTCTAATTTCTTTTTGTTTTTCTAGATTGAAAACTGACCATTCTTTGTATCTCCGTTGATCTGATTTTAGTTTATTTGTGAACTATGAATAGATAGTTAGACTCGTAATAGTAAATAATATCATAAAAATATTGACTTATTTACAGATTAATTCAAGGTAATCTGTGCGGGGATCGCCTAGCTTGGTAGGGCGTGGGATTACTAATCCTATGTCAGCAATGACTCGTGGGTTCAAATCCTTCTCCCCGCGCCATTGAATCGTGTAGATAGTTGGGGTAGAAGATTTTGCACTATTTCCATCTGAAATTAGGCATAGGATATCTATCTATGAATAATATGTTGATGATATATTCAATAAAATATATCTGAAAAAATATATTTTTTAAAATATACATATAATATAATTAAAAAATATATTTTTATTCATAGATAGATATGTTTTAGATTTATTTCTGAAATTTATTATTCAAAATAAAGTATGTTAAATCATCATTTAGATGATTTTACAGATAACTTTTAGGTTAATTTACCCTAATTAAGTGAAAAATGCTCTAAATTAGCAATTAGATGTGTTATGATCACAAAAAATATAATTTTTTATTTATCTCAAAAAATTATAATACATATCTAAAATCTATCTATCTAAATTAATAGATATATATCAAAAAATATGGTATTCTATTTCTAAATAATATAAGTAAAAAATATAGTTAAACTATAATCCAGTTTTTGATCTAAATGATGAAGACATGGAAAACGACGGACTTGGACATACAGGTTAGAAATAACCTCACCAATTCATTTTTTATTTTAACACTCTTCATTTTTATTTTTTGTAGAAAAGTAAAAACAACATCATTTTTTTTTGAATTTATGATCCACTAGAGTTTCTTTGTATATGTCAGTGCTGATTGCTCAAAGTGTAATTTTGTGTAAAATCTATGTGCTTCCTTTCTTTGGTGTCCTGATTCCAGTCGTAATCTAAAGCATTTTTTCTTTTGTGCCATATCAATGCATGAATCCATCAATAATTTTCCAATGCCTGAGCGTCTCTGATCTTTTGCAACAACGAGATCTGGGATGTATAACTCTGGATTTGTCTGATTTAATTTTGAAATAAATATTATACTTACCATACCGACAAGTCTAGAATCAGATTCAGCTACTAGGATTTTTTTATCGTTATCTGTAAGATATAGCATGATTTGTTTTTCAAAAAGCATTTTTTGTGACTTGTTTTTTGGTCTTGGTCTTTCAAGATCATAGAGTAATTCCAAGATTGCCGTGATATCTTTTTTTGTTGCAGGGCGAATTTTGATGTGATTCACTGCCATGTTTTCAACTTATAATTTTTAAATGTAAAACATATAAATTCATTCAAGCTAAATGCTTCACTATGGTAAAACCAATTCCAGATGGATATCATTCTGTTACCCCAACTTTAACCATAAGCGGGGCATCTAATGCAATAGAATTTTACAAAAAAGCCTTTGATGCAAAAGAAATCTACAGATTTCCAGGACCAGACGGAAAATCAATAATGCATGCAGAAATCAGAATTGGAGATTCTGCAATAATGCTCTGTGACGAAATGCCAGAAATGGGATGTTTATCTCCAAAATCAAATGGGGGACCAAGTGGTTCAATATACCTATACGTAAATGATGTAGATTCTGTTTTTAGCAAAGTCATTTCAGCAGGAGCAAAACCAATGATGCCAATTATGGATGGATTTTGGGGCGATCGTATGGGAGTGCTAACTGATCCATTTGGACACAGATGGGCAGTAGCAACCAGAAAAAAAGACATGACATCAGATGAGATACAAAAAGCTGGTGCTGAATTTATGAAAGGTCAATGCAAGTAAGAGTTGACGTAAAAAGAGTTTACACCCTATTACCAGTATCATTTACTATTACAACAGAAGATTCTATTTTATGGTCTCATTTCTTCTAAAAAAAGAGGGTTATGCACTGGCCCATCCTAATGCTACTAATTTAGTAGCAGTAGCAGAACTAACACATGCAGGACTGCCATCTGATGCTTTGAAGATTAATTCAAAACCGGATTTACACTCTACATCTTCAGGTGCAATGCCTTCTTTGACTTGTTGCAGTGGTGGTAATTGACCAAATATTTCCATCATATGTTCTGATTCCTTTGATTCAACACCACTGATTTCAACAAACTCTGAGATTATTTCATCTGTGATTGATTTCATTGCAGAAGGATCTGCTCGTGAATCAAAAATAGCCCATAAATCATCGTACTTTGATTCAATGTCATCTACTGCTTGATTTTCTAAATCACTTAGTGTATCTAGTATCTGTTGAGACCTCCACACAAATGCAGAGCCATCTTGAAATTCAGCCATCTCTCCAATTATTCCATCAGATACTGCCTCTTGATATTCTACTTTGGCAGTCTCTAGTAGTTGGTTAATTAATTGAATTTTGAAGGTTGAATCATTGCTTAGATCTTCACCTACAACAATCATTCTAGCTTCTGAGATTATTTCCTTGGCTTTATCAATAGCAGTTTGTGCATCCTCTCTACTAACTTCAGTATTTGCCTTGTTCTGCAAATCCAACAATATTTCTTTTAACTTTGCATTAAACTCTGGGTTATCTTCTAAATGCATACTCATTGTATCATAGAGTTCTGCAATTGGATGAGTAGCATGAATTAAAGCCAGTTCTGCATTTCCTTCGTCGAGATTTTGTTCAAGTGCCCAAAAGTGTCCTAATGTTTCCTCAAGTGTTCCAGCAAATTCCAATTTGTCATCATTATGAGAAGCAGCAAATACGAAAGGAATGCTTCCTAATGCAATTAGAACTGTTAGAACAGTTACAATTTTTGTCATTCTATGGTTTTGACATTCTAGATCTATTAAAGGAAGACATGATTCTATCTTTTTATTCTAAAAGTTTAGAACTTTCATAATTTACCTAAAGGTAATTGTTAGAAAAAATAGCGATTTAGAATCTTACCAGACCGTTTATGGAATTATTTTGGTTCCGCAATGGGATTCAACTCCACAGGGACTCGACTACCATTTTGGGGACAAAAAGAGATGTAGAAAATTAATCGGTTATGGGGCTGCCATGCAGATTGGTAATGTTCCTGTAGATGGTGTACCAAGTGCGGATCCGATACAGCCGGAGTATGTTATTCCACTGAGGTTTGCACCATTAAAGTTAGTATAAATATAATCGGAGGTTATGGCTCCACCACTGAAGTAAACACCATTAAGATTTGCACCGCTAAGGTTTGCATCGCTAAAGTTTGCACCCTCAAGACGTGCACCACTAAAGTTTACATTTTGGAGGTTTGCATCGCTAAAGTTTGCACTGCCTAGATCTGAATCACTAAGGTTTGCACCACTGAGATTGCATCCGTGTAAATCAATGTTAGGCTTAGGAATTGCAGAACATCTTTCTGCATCGATCATTGTTGGATTTTGTGTTGGTTGAGTATTTCCAGAGGGCGCAGTGTTTTGGGTATTTCCAGATTGTAATTTAGTGTTTTCATATTGTAATTTGATAATATCGTTTTTTAATTTACTGTTTTCAGATTCTAATTGTTTGATTTTTGGAACTTTGATTATATCATTGTCAATTAGAAAAGATAGTCCATCACCAAACTCATCATTTGTGATTTTTCCTTCTGACCAAAATCCTGCAACTCCTTTAACCCATGCAGGAATATCATACTTGCTTTGAGCTGAAATTGAAGTAACAGTTACACTAAGAAGAACAATCGCTAAAACAGATATTATTAGAACCTTATTCAATAATTATCACGTTTTTGGGTAAACTTAAGGATTTAGAAAAAAATCAATTTAACAAAAATTCTGAGTAAAATACACCCTTCATGACTTTTGTCAAATTGGTCTGATTCTAAACTCCATTGCGGTATCATACTTTTAGTTTGATGCCGTAAAAAACTGCCTAGTTCTGCATAGTTATGTACTCTGATAGGGTTTCAAACTAGTAATTTTTCAAAAATGGTTAGTTTGGCATAGTTTTGAACCTGTAATTTGGGATCTTGAATTTAATGATATAGAATAATGTGTGCCGGGGATGGGTTTAGAATCAAAAAAAGTTTAGATTCTAGCCGATGTAAAATTGTTCAAATTTTAAAGTTAAGTTAATTGCCATTTTTGGCATTTGAAAAAATAACATAGTTGGGCTTGTATTATAATCAGTTTGACGATGAATGAATTTATTTGCGGATTAATTCAAGACAGTCTGTGCGGGGATCGCCTAGCTTGGTAGGGCGTGGGATTGCTAATCCCATGTCAGCAATGACTCGTGGGTTCAAATCCCTCTCCCCGCGCCATTGAATTGGGGTATAGACAGAACATCTTCATTTGACCTTTTTTTTGAGAATTAATTAGATTACATTCTGGCTCTGTCTTTTACTTGCTCTTAACATCATTTGAAGAATCTTTATCTGACTCATATTCAAATTTTTTACCAAATTAGCTCAGGCAAAAAAATTTAGCTTGTGGAATCACAAAAGCATATAAGACAAATTCAGAGTTTTGTTCCAAACATGGATCAGAAAAAACAAAATCCGGAATCAAATCAAAAATTACATGATGAGAAAATTAAAGTGGCAATCATATCTATAATTGCATCTGCGGCACTTACAATTCTAAAATTAACTGTTGGATTTTCTACCAATAGCCTTGGAATCTTATCTGAAGCATTTCATTCTGGATTAGATGTTGTTGCAGCAGTCATGACATTTTATGCAATACGTATTGCAATGCGACCACATGATTTGAGGTACACATATGGTTATGCCAAACATGAGAGTCTGGCAAGTCTAACTGAAATAATTTTACTATTCATTGTTGCAGGATGGGTGTTTTACGAAGGGTTACACAGAATATTTTTTGAACCAATCCAACCGACTGTAACGATTTTTTCAATAGGAATAATGCTTGTATCAATCGTAGTGGATTTTGGAAGATCAAAGGCGTTGTATCGTGTTGCAAAAAAATCACAAAGTCAAGCCTTGGAAGCAGATGCACTTCATTTTAAAGCAGACATGATTACATCTGCAATTGTCATAGTGGGATTGTTAGCTGTATCTCTACTAAACATACCTAATGCTGATGCGTATGCTGCACTTGTCATTGCATGTATGATAATTTACACATCACTTGGTCTTGGCAGAAGAACACTAGATGTTCTTTTGGACAAGGCACCACAAGGAATCTACACACAGATAATAAATTCAATCTCTGATCTTGAAGGAGTTATACGAACACATGATATTCGTGTAAGACAGGTAGGACCAGAAACTTTTGTAGATTTACATATTGAGGTTCCACGAACATACACTAATTCCAAAGCACATGATGTTGCTACATCTGTTGAAGAAAAAATAAGAAAAACAATTCCTTCTTGTGATGTACTAGTACATGTAGATGCAATAGAAGGTAAAAATGAAACAATAATGGATAGAGTTAGACTCGTTGCGGCTGAAATTGAAGGCTTGAGAAATGTTCATTCAACATATCTGTCAGCTAGTTCACTTCAAAACAATATTCCAAATAAAGATCTACATCTCTACTTGGATGTACAGATGGATAATAATTTAGAGTTTAAAAAAGCACATGATATTATTGACAAATTTGAAAACCAAGTCAAAGACAAAATACCTGAAATTAAAAACATAACAACGCATATTGAAACTGAAGTCGATGAAAATATTCCAGTCGGAACAGAAAAACCAGTTGACAAATCTCTTTTAAACACAATACGAAATTTAGCCTTGTCAGTAGAGACCGTAAAAGAATGTAAAGATATTGGAATGATATCTGTAAACGACGAATTACACATTACACTTACAATAAAAATTTTAACATCTGAAAAAAATCTGACAGTAGATGACGCACATAAAATTGCTACTCGTGTTCAAAATTTAATCATAAAACACGTGGGAGCATCTAGAGTAATAATTCACACAGAACCAGCATGATGACAATACTGATATTGTCTTTTAGTGTATACGCCTAATCTAATTGCACACCTCTGTATTTCTATGAAGCCAGAGATTAAAGAAACCTATCCTCAATTTGATGTAAAATATCTTTTCACCGTTTAGGAAAAATGTTAAATGATATGGTCTAAATCAAGTAATAAATGAAAAACTATTGTAAATTACTGTTCTTTGTTTTTACATTAACTGCATTAATTATTGCACCAAATTTTCATGCTAATGCAATGGATATGATGAATTCCACTACAATGAATGATAACATGATGGGACCTCTAGACTCCCCCAGAAAGCAGATGAAAATGGGTGTGGATGTTCATAAAATTCAATGCAAATCTGGACATGAACTTGTTTTCAAATCTATTAACTGGTTACCATCTTGTGTCAAATCATCAAGTGTAGCCAAACTAGTCGAAATTGGGTGGGCATCAAATCACATGCCATCTAAAGATAAGTTGATGGAAAAAGATTCCTAAATTTAGGAATTATACGTGGAGCGTAATCTGATCTTTTATGGTATCTCCAAATTATATATTGTAGATCGTACATTTGATTAGTGTTATGTTCATTTATGGAATTTGATGAATTCAGTTAAATTCTAGTGGTTTTCTTGTATGTTATGAGCAATACTGAGATGTCTGTTCAAAATAACTCAGAGAATCATATTTCTGTATGTGATATAATGAAAGGAAGTACATCAGAAATAATCAAGAAATTTGAATATCAGATTCCATCACTAGTTCAAAATTATTCAAATCTATATACTGCGTATCTTCATTTGTTTGATAATATTTTTGGTACTTGTTATATCAATGAAAAAGAATTCTTTGACAAATTAAACATAGATCAAGCAGTACTGAAACAAATCAAGGATAATTCTGATTCAATAAAGAATAGATATATTGAAAATATTGAAATCACTACAAAATTCCTTGATGAACAAGTTAAGATGCGAATCTCTGCAATACAATCTTTTGAAAATCTTACACATGTTATGATGGACTCTTATGCCAAAACACTTTCACAATTTAATCGATCAATAAATTGCTCAAAATGTTAGAACCTTGGTTCTAAAGTAATACTGAAATTGTTCTTGTCTCTTTTTATAATGATTTTAGATCTATCTTACCTGATTAACTAGCGTCTCTGAGGGTCTTTTCTTGGAATGTGATTCATTTTAGTGCAAAATTCAAGCCATAAACTATATCTCCACACACTACTGAAAAATTAAACTTAATAGACCGTTTTTCATTGTAAATACAATGGGACGTAGAAAGACTCAGAAAATTATACGAACTGGTCCAAAAAACGCAGCAACTGGAATGTGTCCATTATGTAAGACAATTGGTAAGGTTTTCCTTCTTGGTCCACCTGGTCAAGAGAGAGGAAAATGTGAGAAATGTCGCCAGGAATTTGAATTATAG
>CALKVM010000026.1:0-19964 GCA_938049695.1 uncultured Candidatus Nitrosoarchaeum sp.
TTACAATAAATTCCAAGATACTGATGGATGTCCTGATACAGTTTCTGATACCGCAACTGGATATCAATTCCCAGACACTGATGGTGATGGAATTGAGGATAGAAAAGATCAATGTATTACTGAACCAGAAAACTTTAACGGATATTTGGACTGGGATGGATGTTCTGATTTAGAAGGTGCAAAATCAACCGTCTCAACACGATCTGATTCTGATAGTGATGGTTATCCTGATGCTGTTGATTCATGTCCAATAAGTCCTGAAACTTGGAACAAGTATAACGATACTGACGGTTGTCCTGATACTGCTCCAGAACAACAAAGATTTGTCCACGATGATGATTTAGATGGTATTATTAATGATAGAGATACGTGTCCTCTAGAACCAGAAGATTATGATGGTGACAGAGATACTGACGGCTGTCCTGATTATTAGAATTAATGTTTTTGAATTTCTAAATATACAAAATATCAATTCGATATGATAAATATGTCCAGAAATCAAAACAGTTACAATGCTTCCGAAATTTTCAAGTAGGGCCTTTTTAGCTCCAATGGCTGGAGTAAGTGATCCTGCTCTTAGATTACAATGTAAAAAAATGGGTGCAGGTTTGGTTGTAACAGAATTTACTAGTATTCATAGTATAATTGCAAAAGAACAACAGCTAAAAGAAAACAAGAAAACTATTCAGGAATTTTTAGAATACTCTGAAAAAGAAAGACCTCTTTCCGTTCAATTATTTGGCTCTGATCTTTTAGCATTAGAAAAAGCTGCAAAGATCGTAGAACCATTTTTTGATATAATTGATTACAATATGGGTTGTCCAGCACCACACATAACACAGCAAATGGCCGGTGGGGCACTTTTACAAGAAATTAACCTCACCCAACAAATTTTTAGCACTCTAGTAAATGCAGTAAAAAAACCTGTTACTCTAAAGATTCGTTCAGGAGTTACTGATGCAAGTCGTTATCTTTTCAAAGAAATTGCACAAATTGCAGAAGATGAGGGAATACAAATGATTACCCTTCATCCCAGGACTGTAACTCAAGGATACTCAGGTAATGCTGATTGGAAAATGATCAAAGAACTTAAAGAAATTTCTAATATTCCTATAGTGGGTAATGGCGATATAAAAACTCCTGAAGATGCTAAAACAATGATTGATCAAACTGGCTGTGATTATGTTATGATTGGTAGAGGTGCAATGGGAAATCCCTTTTTATTTGAACAAATTAATGATTATTTGAAAACTGGAACTTATAAACAATATTCATTAAAAGATAAATTAGATTCATTTTTTGATTATCTTCGTCTTACTACTGAATACAGCATAAAATTTTCAAATATTAAAGGTCAGGCAATGAGATTTACCAAAGGAATGACAGGTGGTGCCAAACTTCGACCAAAAATATCAGCATCAAAAAATATTACACAGCTTGAAAAAATTATGAATGATGCATATATTTTATTTTCATAGATGATTCATTTGGAATATTTTATTACAACTTCAAATTTAATCTAATTTTTAATGACTGTGCAATTACTATTTTCTCTTTCTTTTAGTAGTTGATATTTAAGTAAATTAGATTATTCTTATATATTTTAAGATGATATTAGAAGTATGAAAATAGGGTATGAGTGATAAATTGGCAACAGCATATGTTCTGATAAATTGTGATCTAGGTTCTGAAGAGTCAGTAATTTCAGAATTAAAATCCATAGGTGTTGCAGAAGTGCATGGCATATTTGGTGCCTATGACATATTGGCAAAGGTAGAATCAAAACAAGTTGAAACATTACGTGAAACTATAACTTGGAAGATTAGAAAAATCCCAAAAATCAGATCAACACTAACTTTAATGGGAATAGAAGGACAGCAATAAGGGAAGTCTGTTAATTGACAAAAGCTTATGTTCTGATAAACTGTGATCTGGGTTCGGAAAAAACTGTAATTTCATCACTAAAAACAGTTGATAATGTTACAGAAGTACATGGTACACTTGGTCTTTATGATATTATTGCAAAAGTAGAATCAGACTCTGAGGAAAAAATTCAAAAAACCGTTACACATGTAATACGTAAAATGCCTAAAATACATTCCACCGTGACTCTTACACGCGCAGAAAGTGAAGAACTATTTCGAACATCTGAAAGACTCATTGGAGCAATGCTTGGTAAAAACAATATTCAGGCATATGTTGTTATTCATAGTGATAAAGGAGAAGAATACAATATTTTAAAAAATCTGAGTCACATTCCAGAAGTAAAAGAAGCTGATGTGGTATTTGGATACTATGATATTATTTGTAAAATTGAAACATCCGAATACAAAACATTGGAAAATATAATTACTAAGGCTATTAGAAAATTACCTCATGTCAGAACTACTATGACATTAAATGTCATTATAGAACAAGAATCTTAACACTTTGCAATTTTTATAACATTGAGATAACATTTTTCACACAGTTCGAGTTTATCGTATACTTTTGTTTTCATTTTCCCAAGACAAATATCACAAATTGTAACACAATTTTCACAAAAGATAGCTGGAATCTCTAATCCCCTTTCAAAAATCGTAGTAGATAAAATATTTCTATTATCGTGATTACAACCAAAGATGTATCTAGTTTTTATTGTCACATTAGTAATTACATGTCCTAATTTATTATCTGATTTTATTTTTTTCAAAAATTTGTTTAATTCTGAACCCAAATCTGAATGAATTTATGCATATGTCATTTTATGTATATTCTTGCTTTTTAGCAGCTTAATCGCATTTTACTCAGAAAATTCCCACCATTCTTTTCCAAGAATTTGAATAATTTTGTATGCTATTCTGTCTATGTTTACATTTGGTTCTGTTGTAATTAAAAGAATACTATTCTTTAATGGGAAACTCATCATGACTAATTTTTCACGTCGTGAAGCTGAATATTTTACCGGCCCCATAGAATAATCGAAATGTTTTCTAGTGGATACTCTGTATGCTAATTCTCTGAATATTTTCTGTTGTTCCTCATCTGTTTCAAATGGAACGATCTCATCTCTGAATTTACCTTTTATCAAATTTCCTTCAACATTTACAAATCCCGCAAATCTAATATCTTGTTCCTCAAAAATTTCATCTAGTTTTTGTTGGTAAAAAGTATCATTGATTTCATTAGGCAATATTTGATATCTAATTAATGACAGTAAAATACTTCATGATTATTATATTTACTCGTTATGAATTAATTTTTAATATGTTTTTATTTTTCTTATTCTCCAAAAATCAAGGTAAATTAGGCATAATGTAAAACTCATCTGAGGATTTTTCAAAATAGCAAAATCATTCGCTTTTATACTTGGATTGTAATAACTGGCTATCCCTTCAACAAACATGTCCCCCAAAGGGATACCTCACTGAGAGGAACAATTGTTATCCTCTCAGTTGATTACATTATTTCTTGGATTTCTTATTTTTTCTAGAATCTTCATTTCTTGATGCTTTACGTTCTTTACGCGTTGTGATTACGCCTTTAACTATGATTGGTAGAGTGACTGCAAATAGAATAATTACAAATTCTTTTGGAATCTCAGATACTGCCTCTTCCGCGGTTTTTACTGAATCCTCCGACGTGACAATTATTTGAAAGATTATAGTTGGAATAAACCAAACACACAGTCCTAAAATGAGCCAATAAAGTCCCTTCAATGGATTTTCTCTTTTAGACTGCTTTAAAATTATTGTCTTCTGATAATCATATTGTAGTTTGATTAAAAGAAAATGATTAGAGGGCTTCTGAACCTCTCTTTTTTGACGCAATATTTAGAACATCATCAACTGTAGTTACAACAATTATTCCATCTCCTGCTTTTCCTGAAAATGCTGCATCAGAAATTGCCTTGATCACTGCATCTACTTTTGAATCATCTACAATTGTACTAACAGTTGCAACTTTATTGTATTCTGCGACAAAAGTGCCTGTTCCTCTTCCTCCTCGAATGGTTTGTCTTTGACCGGAACCCCTACCATTTCCTTCTAATATGGTATACCCACCAACCATCTCTTTGATAGCATCAGAAACTGGACCTGTTTTATCGGTTTGAATAGTCGCTTCAATTCGTTTCATTTGTTTCCCTAAATTTCTATTATTTAAAAAAGATCATATGTTTTTATTCAAATTTTATGATACATTAAGATCAACTGGTTATACTGTTATCCTCTGACCTTTTTAGCACACGAAAAAAACAGAATTATGAAAAGTGATGAGAAAAGATCACATAGACTCAATTATCTTTTAAAGTATTATTTGAGTAATCCAAAAGAATATGATCTATATCAAAAAGTAAAACAGATGGGTGTATCTGATGTTACTGCAAAAGATTACATTCGAACTGTGATAATTCAAGCTCAAAAAATTTATTCTAGATAATTGTGTGCATTTGAGGAATTTTATTCAATAGGAATTGAGGTCTCGTTTTTCTAGCAAGATGACATTTGAGCCTGTTTGTATTAATTCTCAGTAATCTTAAACAAGGTAACTTCATAAATAATCCAATAGGAGAATAAAACACGCATGACCGATCCTCTCATTGATGATGTCAAGACCTTATTGGATAACGAAAAGGGTGATGAGCGTATACTAAAACAAATTTGTAGAGCTTGTGAAAATAACGAAGTAATCAGTAATTATGAGAGAAACTATGTTAGAAAATTAGCAGAAAAATATCTTGGTAGAGTACCTGAGGTTGAAGAAAACCAACATGCTGAAGAAAAACCCATTATTCCAGATGTAATATTTTCAAAACCAACATCAACACAGAACATTGAAACCTCTCAAATAACATATCCACGAATTGTAAAATTGAAATCTAAAAATACGAAAATATTGTTGGGCATAGGTGGAGCAATACTTGCAATAATAGTTATAATCGGTGCATCTTTTTCTGAGATTTCTTATATTGAATCTGATGACTCTCAGATTCCTATAGGTTCATCATCTACTCTTTTAATTCAAACTGATTTATCTGCATATCAAAAAGGTGATATTATTTCAATTAGTGGAGCATCTAATGCTTCTGGAAAAATAAATCTATCGATAGAAAATCAAGATGGTAAATTAGTTTGGTCTGAACAAATTTCTGTGAAAAGTGATGGTAAATTTTCTACATTGGCAATAGCTGGAGGTCCTGGATGGGATAAACCTGGTACATTTACAATAAAAGTAGAAAATAATTTGGAAACAACATCAAAAACATTTTCTTTTAGGGCATAATTTTTTCAAATTCTTTCCAATGATAATCTATTATCTCTCTTAGTTTTTCTATGCTGATCTCTTCCATATGCTCACGATAAACAATGAATTTGTTTTGTTTTCCTGAACCATCACCAAAAATATCGCTTGTATTTTTTGGAATTGCCCCCATCTTCCATTGTCTCATTTCAAAAATCCAAATCATCGCATCTGGATTTGAAAAATCTATGTTGTCACAACCAACAATATACAAATTACATTTTGTAGCTTGATTTAATTTCTCATGTAATTTTTCATATGCAATCATTTGTCCTTTTGCAATGTTGATCTTGTCATTATGAAATCCCTTGAATTCTAGTATGATAAAACAACCATTGTGCTCAATTAACCAGTCTATATCTGTCCCTCCTGAGGCTATCATGCCATGAACTATTAGATCTCCTAGTATCTCTCTACCACGAGTAAATTCCACCTCGTCAAAAATTTGATATTTTGCTTTAGGACTTTTTCTAATAATTTGTTGTGAATTTGAGTTGTTCTGAATGGCTTTTTCTTTATCATAAAATGTATCAATCAAATCTGTGGTTTTATCTGTCACTAAATATGAATTTGTATAGTCAATGATAAGATAGTTTGTAAAATTAAATAAAGCTGTAATATTTTTTGTGATCTATCGACACAAGTATTCTCCTCCTGCACCCCTGTACAAAATAAAATAATCCTCTGAATTTTTACGTTCTTTTTTTGCATTTAATGCATCTTGATACATTTCAAAATGCTCTACTAAGTACAATTGATTATCTGAATCTGCAAAATAATCTATTCCAACTAAATCAAACCCATCCTCAGGAGTAAGTCCAATCTTTTCTTTTTCAAAAATATCTTCAGTCAATTATGATTAAATTTTTTATGATTAATTTGAATATATGAACTGTTTTTACTGATCATATATCATTAGATTTTTTTCTTCTAATAATGCATGTAAATTATGAACAGAGCGATATACGTCTGATTCTTTTTTTGCACCCGTACAAACTAGCTTTCCTGAGGCAAATAACAATATGACCGTTTTTGGGTCTAACATTCTGTGAATTAATCCTGGAAATTGTTCAGGTTCATACATGCTTCTAGGTAATGTTCTGGCTGCTTTTTCTAAGTGAATTTTACCGCCTAGGTTGATTGCTGCTACAATATTTTGAACTGTAATTACTGCATCGTTTTTGATTTTGATTTTACCTTTTCGTAGTTTTTGAACTACTGTGTTGACTGCTTTGATTGCCATCTCTTCTGATTTTGCACCGGTACATACCATTTTTCCAGTTCTGAAAATCAGTGTCGCAGTTCTTGGATTTTGTAATCTAAATACCAGTCCTGGAAATTGTTCAGGATGATATTCCGTATCTGGAAATTTTGCAGTTATTTCATTAAGATCAATTTTTTGGTCTACTGATGCTGATGCAACTACATTTTCAACACTAACAATAGGCTTTGTTTGAGGCATCTAGTCCGACTTTAAATAGGCTCTTTATATATGCTAGTCCAATTTTTTTAGATTTGTATATCTTAATGATGTCCAATCCATTGATAGCTATATTCTTCATTTATGATGTCAGTTACAATGTCTTTGTTTTTGATCTTTGCTTTTGATATTTCTACATCAAAGAATCCTAATTGTCCTTTCCATGGAATTGGAATTCTTAATGATTTTACATTTTTTATCTTGAATCCAAAAGTTTTATCTTGAAAATTTTTTGACGCCAAATGAAATTTTTGATCTAATTTTACTTCTTTTGATGAATTATATTTTTTTACATCATAAAGCTCAGCTTTTCCAATAATTGCACCTGTGACTAATTTTTTTGTAATTTTTAATCTCTTGCAGTCTTCTACTCTTATTTTAATTGGGGCATGAATAAAAAATTCGCCACGAAAATTTGTATTCCATTTTCTTAATTCTATTGTTTTTTTTCCAGATATTATTAAATCTGCAAAAGGTTGAGATACTGATAGACACTTCAAGATTATTACTCGGTAGCTACTTTAATAAATTCAGATGGATTTCTATTTTTTCCTTCAGGTAAATTTGTTATTCCACCAGTCAAACTTTCAGTTATAACGCCTTTGCCTGCAAGTACATTCACAGTCATCAATGAAGTGTTTCCAGCCATACAAATCAGTAATGATTTACCTTTAGGACCTTCAAGTTCTTTACTAAACTCTTCTGGAATTTGCTGTGTTGTTAATAGTTGTTCTATTACTCTTGCCTTTAGTACTGATATTTTCGTTTTATCAATACCAAGCGATTTTGCAATAATCTCTATTCCTTCTTCACGTGGAGTATACTGAGTATGAACCCAAATCACTCTATCATAGTCATCTACCTTTGATACAGCCTCTTGTAGAGAGACTTGAGTTCTATTTTGTTTCTTTGACATCTCTTCTAGATTTTTTTTATATTTTTGAATTCCATCGGCTACTATAACAACAAATTTTCCACTACCACCAAAGTTTGCCATCTGTATCACCGCATAAAGTGCAAGAGCGGTACTTTCGCCTATATCATGACCTTTATCTACAAAAAACTTTAGAAGATACTTTGCCTGCTCAAAATCTATTTCATGCTGTCCAGCATATATCTCAGGTCTGTACAACTTCAAGCCAGACGCCTTGTCTTTTGTCCTAATTCCTGCAACATCTTGACCAGCAGGAGGGAAAACTACATGCACTGATTTTTTTCCATATTTTTCAGATACATATCTACTCAAACCGCCAGAAGTACCACCTGTACCAAATGCACAGACAATTTCAAAATCTGCCAATGAATTTCCTTTCTCGTGTAATTGTTGGTCTATCTCAGGGGCAGTAACAGTTCTATGAACATCAATGTTTAATTCATTATCATACTGTTCCGGGCAGAATAAACCGTATATTTTAGCAAGAAATTTTGCCAAATTTATGATGTCTTGTTTAGCTAAAAGTGATTCTACTTCAGAGATTTCTTTATCAAAAATAATCGGGTTGAATCCAAGTTCAGATAACTGTGAGCGAATATTTGCAGCAGTTGCTTTTGCAGCCAAAAGATTTGGATTGTCTTTCATTCCGGGAGCAGGACAGACATCCATATCAAGATCCATGATGCGTATATTCTCATTTCTTAACTCCTTGAATACACCTTCCTGTAACTTTCTTGATACAAGTGAAACTACACTTAGTCCAAGTTTTGATAACTGTCCAAGGGCTATTCCGAAATTTCCTGAAGTAGCTTCAATTATAGTTTGTTCACTTTTTAGCTTTCCTGTAACAATTGCATCATGTATAATGTGAACCGCAGCTCTGACCTTAATTGAACCCGTTAGTAAATCAGAATCAAACTTACCAAAAACTCTCAGATCTACATCTGTAAGATTTAATTTGTACACGTTTTTTGCACATTCTTTCAAATCTTCAGTAAGATCAATTAGCGGTGTTGCGTTAACAATCTTCATTTCCCCTTGATTCTCTTCCCAATGAGGCACTTTATTCCATATCTCTTGTTGAAAGCGTTCAAGTAGAACGTTGTCAATGTAATTTTTAGTTTCTTCCGACAATTTTTCTCCTTTGAATCATCATCTAATACAGATCATATAAAATATCTGATCTAGTATTTGTTACTCCATTTGGAATCTTCTTTTTATGTTAAATTCTAGGTTTTAGTAATTTGTGTTGATGTTATTTTATGGATTGAGGATTTTATCTGATTCTGCTTTGATTTTAGAAATGTCATGTGTTATTCCTAATTGAGAATCCAACTGGTCTTGAGTTCTCTGAGCACTATCTTGAATAACTTGATTACCCCACTGATTCAATTTGGGATTATCTTGTAAATCATACACTAGACCAAAAATCGAGTTCATTGTATCTATGATAAAATCTACAAAGCTGTTTGTCTTTTCATCATTTTGAATTATTTGTTGTATTGCAACTGGTTCTGTTTGGGTATCAGCATAAGCAGTACCTAATAGAGAAAATACCATGATTGACAATAGTAATGTTCTCACAGTTTTTTGTGGCTATTTTATGTTTTAACTGGTTGTAAGTATTACATTATTACATAATTTTCATGATTCTAAAATTCTGATGACTTTACCTGGAATGTCATTTAACCTACTTACTGCCAAAGTCTTCTCATATCCTAAGTGTCTTAGATTATTTGCAATTATAGTGGCTCTAACTGTATTTGATCCCAAACCTAGGGCTACCATCTTGATTCCAAGACCTTTCAATGACTTGGTCATTATACGAACTGCATCTGGATCTGATGGCTCTCCGTCAGTTAATGTCAAAAAAATATCTGGTCTTTTTGATTGTAATATGGGAAACATTTTGTCGTACACTTGTGCTAATGGTGTAGAACCATTTGCAACAATTTGTGCTAACCTTTTGGCTGAAATATTATTCCATTTCATATTGTCTGGTTTTATCAACCAGCATACTACAGATCTATTATCTGTATTAAATGCATAAACTGTAAATTTTACTTTTAAATATGCTAGTACTTCACAGAGCGCAAGTGTAGCTTTTTTGTATTCTAACGCATCTGATGCAATACTTGATGAATGATCTAATAAAATTACTATTCTTGTTTTGATTGATTTTTTAACATCTGTAAAAAATGGTTCATTTCCTTCAATGTAATTTTCTTCATCAAATTCATCTCCACTGCTAAGGTGTTGTTCTTTCCAGCTTGATTTTAACTCTCTAAATTTTGTTTTCAGATTATTTATCAAATTCATGTCGTAGATTACTGTCTCATCAACATTAGTTGTAGTTGGAATCTTAACTCCTATTGATTCAGAAGTCAGTCCTTTATTGTCATTTTTTTTATTTTCATCTAGTAATACTTTGTATTCATCATAGATGTTATCTGCACTTAATGCTGCTTTTGGATCAATTTTTCCAAAATCACCCTCTTTATTTTTTGAAATCACTGTTAGAAATTTCAGTAACTCCTCTTCTGAAACAGTCATACCTGCTTTCATAAACGGTAAAGAAATAGGAATTGTAAGCAACGAATCTATATCTAAAATTTTAATAATCTCATTTACATTTTTTTCCAACCAATCTGTATCGTATTTTTTCTCTATAGATTCATCGACAATTTTTTTAGCAAATCCTGTTGCTTTTTTTATTCTTTCAAAATGACTAGATTGTATTTCACCCCTTAATGCTCCAAACATAAAATATTGGTAAAATGCTTCCACAATTCGTGCTTTTCCGTAAACTGTGTGTAATTGTGGTCTGGCTACAAGCATGTATGCATAATTAAAGATAATCTCTTCATCCATGCCTTTCCAAAGCTTTCTACCTAGTTGTTCCACTCTAAGAGTTTCCATAGTATTTAGAATAAATCCAAATGCATGATCATTACTAAGAATTTTTTTACAAAATTTTATTCTCATTGCTTCGTACCATAATGAGGTTCTAAATTGCCTGTATCTTTGAAAATCATCTCCTATCCTTTTTTCAATTGGTGTTAAGATAACTCTGTTTTCTTTTAGTCTAGTTTTTGTCTCCATTTTGTCTGAAAATTCAACTGTGATATTTTCCCTTTCAGACCATCTCCTGACTAAAAATGTGGCAATCTCAACTAGTGATTCATTTCGTAATTGTAATGATTGCATCTAATTACCAAACATTGAGGTAATGATGTCGCTTACTTTTTGATATTCTATATTTCCCCACTGTGTATACACATTACCAAAAACAATTTTTGCTGATTCTTTAGGAGACATTCCACCATCTAGCAATTTTCCAAATGCTATTGTTTCCCTTAAACTTGGAGAATAAAATAATTCTTCAACGGCAGCTGCTTGTCTTAGTATATTTGCAAGTTTAATTGCCTGAATAATCTCAGGATCATGATTTCCAGAAACATATTTTTTGACAATTTCTAACTCTATATCCTCAGGTGGATACTCTAGACGAATTCTAACTGGAAATCTACTGAGTAATTGTGGTGGTAGTTCTTTGGTTCCACTATGTGTAAGAGGATTAATTGTAGCAATTACAAACCATCCTTCTTTAGCTTTTACAATTTCTCCTGATGATTCTTTTAGAATAATTTGTCGTCTGTCATCTAGTGCTTCATCTAATCGGAGTAAGACATCAGCTTCTGCAGAATTTATTTCATCTAGATATAGCATATTGCCTTCCCTCATTGATTTAATCAAAAGACCTTCATCAAAACTCACTGTTCCATTTGTTAGGGTTTTTGTTCCGATAAAATGACTCTCTCGTGTTCTGAGGCTAAAATTTATTGATTCTAGTTTGGCATTTCTACTCTTTGCAAAATCTCTGACTAGAGATGTTTTTCCAGTACCTTTTGGACCAATAATTAATACAAATAGATCTGCTTGATGTGCTTTGTTTAAAATATGAATAGAGTTATTCCAATCTAAATATGATGTTTCTTTTGTCATTTGATAATTGAAAATCTCAGTCTACAAATAAAGATTAGTTTTGATATTGAGATAATTTGGCATTAGATTCATCAAGAATCTGATGTAATTTTTTACTCCAGTCATTAAATCCCTCTGGAGAATCAGGATAATCGTAATAATGTTTTGTCAAGAGTCTATTTTGTTGTGTAGTAAAACGCAAACCATCTGCAAGTTTTTTGTTAAGTGCACCTCTAATCAGCATCCCTAATTTTGTAACATTAGAAAAGTCTGGATGTTCTCCTTTTGAAATAGCCTCCACATCCATATTTCCTAAAAAGTGTTTCATTCCATAACTAATTTGTTCGTTAGTCAGAGTTTGAATTAATCTTCTAAAAATTTCTAGTCCTGCTGTTTTGTAACCATATTCATTTATGAATTCTTTATTGTACTTCCATAATCCTTTCTCAGTAACATCACCAGACTGAATTGCTTCTACCACACATTTTCCAACAATAGTTCCAGCAACTAGTGCTGGGCCAATACCTCCAGCATCAAGTGGTTTTGGCATCCATGCAGAATCACCAACTATGACAAATCCATTTGCAACCATGCAATCATTTTGCCTTCTTACTGAAACTTGGAAATTACCTGTTGCATTATTCTTATCTTGAGGATCTTCTGAAAGTCTTGGATTTTTTATTGCACGATTTCTTTCAAGATATTGATTAATCAACATCGACACATTGTCCTTTTTTCCTAATCTTTGATTTCGTTTGTCAAGGAGTGTTTTTTCAACACCTAAACCAATATTGACTTTGTTTTTACCCTTTGGAAATACCCATCCATATCCTCCTGGAGCAATATCTTGATCAAGATGAATTATACAATAATTCTCATCGAATTCAGTTAGATCCTCTTCACCCTGATCAAAATGCATGATGTGTCTTCCTGTTGATTCTACATCTTTACGGTCCACTTTTCTTTCCATCTTTGTTGTATTGGAAATCTGATTTCGAAGCATAGATGTCATTCCAGTTGCATCGATTACAACTTTGGCTGTCTTTTTGTAAGGTGTTTTTGTTTTGTAGTCTATTCCTTGAACTCCTACCACTTGATTTCCATCATACAATAATCCTGTGAGATTAATTTCAAAATCAAAATCTACTCCCATTGCTAATGTTCTTTCGTTTTGACGTTGTGGTAGAACTTGTCTGTTAAGCATATACCCTGCACCATCAAATGGAATTGATGTTTCTCTATCTGGAGAAAATGCCATTACACCTTTGACTTTGTGTTCAATTTCTGGCTCACTCCAATTTACTTTGATTCTATTTGACATGAAATCTACAGCTTCTTTACTAACTGCATCTCCACAAACCCAACCTGCAATGCTTTTCATTCCAGGTAAGTTTGATGGGTTTCTATCGATAACTAGAATCTTTAATCCTTGATTAGAATAATGTGAAACGGATTGTGCAGCAATAGTTCCTGCTAATCCCCCTCCAGCTATTATTACGTCGTAATCTACCACAAAAGAACGCTCGTTTATCCGTATTTAAAATAATACCATGGTTACATGTAAGGAAAACTGATGTTGATGATCAATTCAAAAATGGGGTCGGTTCGTCGCGGCGTCTTCAAAGCTTTCGCTCAGACTGGAGCGGCTATTATCTCCTCATTCCCAAATTAAATTCTCTCATCATTCCTATTTAATCTAGTTGGAATATTTTGCTGAATATTTTGACTGTGTCTTTTTTGTTGTAAATTGAAGTGTGAATTTTCACCTTTATTGCATCTTTTTCCTTAAAGATTAGATTTCCTTTGATGAATTCTTGTTTGTCTAGTCTGATGTGAAATCTGGAATCTACTGTTCTTTCTTCTATCTCTTCAACTAATCCCTTTATCTGATCATTTGATAATGACTTGACTAATTTATCAACAAACTTCTGAGCCTGGTTTTTTTCAATTTCAGCATTTAGTATTGTTATTGGATTCTCAAAATGACCTGTAGTCTGATTAATTGTGAAATCTTCTTCTTTTAACTCAAATATTTCTTTAAAAGATTTCAAGAATTTTGAAATATCTTCTGTAGCATGTATGATTACATCAATTGTAACTTCTAATTTGTCAACCATTATCTGTAAGAATACGATTATTTAGGCTTCAAGTAATGTTATTTCTTTTTCTGCAGTTCTGATAAGCTTAACTTTCTCAAGACCTACATGTCTTACTCTGATAACTTTCTTAAATGCCGCCATTATATCTGAATTAATTTTACTGTAACACGTAGCCTGAACAAACTGATCAACTGTCATTTGAGGCACTGTATTGTTAATCACATCTTTTGCAATCAATCGTAATGCGTGCTTTCTAGATGTGTTAAGTTGTCTGTGTGTAAGGGCAAGTACTTTAATTCTAAAGACAAATCCATCTTTAGTTTTGATATCTATGATAAAATTTATTCTAGATGAACCACGTCTAATCAAACTACGCAAAAATTCTTTGGAATATTCATATCTCTTAAAAATTGTAGTAGCTTTATCACCTTCTACTTTGTTAATTTGAAAGTACATTTTGTATTGATGTTGTGATGGATCTCCCTTTAGAATATCATACAGGGTTACTTCTAGTACTCTACCTTCTGCATTTTTTTCATCAGTAATTGGTACGTATGCAATTGGAACATTGTTAAACGAATCTGGAGCGCTAACTGTTACCCATTTCTTCTCTCGCCATTTGTCCTTTACTCGTCCTTTTCTACGTGCCAATTATTATCGACCTTTGAATCCAAAATATAAGGGTATGCGACTAGATTATGTTTTTACCCATGTATTTTTGTAAAACTTTTGGAATAATAATATGGCCATCTTTAGTTTGAAAATTTTCCATTATTGAAACTAAAACACGTGATGTGGCAACTAATGTACTGTTTAATGTATGCAAATATTGTGTTTCTTCATTTGTCTTTTCTCTAAATCTGATCTTTAATCTTCTTGCCTGATAATCTAAACAATTTGAACAGGAAACAATTTCTCTGTATGCATTTTGTCCTGCCATCCAAGCTTCTATATCATATGTTTTTGCAGAAACTTTTCCCATATCTCCTGATGATAGAAGCATTACTTTGTATGGAATTTCTAAATTTTGGTAGAAATCTTCAGCAACTGATAACATCCTTTCATGTTCTTTCCAGGATTCCTCTGGACGTGTAAAAACAAATTGCTCAATTTTGTCAAATTGGTGAACCCTGAAAATTCCTTTTTGGTCTCTACCATGTGCACCTGCTTCTTTTCTAAAACACGGACTTGTACCCGCATACCTTAATGGAAGATCTTTTCCTTCTATTATTTCACCAGAGTGCATAGCAGCCATTGCGTGCTCTGATGTTCCTATCATGTAGAGATCTTCATTCTCAATTTTGTATATTACTTCTTCAAAGTCATCAGCTATTATTGCACCTTCCATCGATTGGCGATTAATCATATATGGTGGCTGAATTAAAGAGTAGTTTTTTTCTGCAAGAAAATCTAATGCATAATGAATGAGAGATTGATTTAATTGCACAAGATCATTTTTCAGATAATAAAATCTCGCACCTGCTACTTTGGCAGCTCTTTCAAGATCAACCAAATCCAAGTTTTCAGAAATATCTATGTGATCATTTATCTTAAAATCAAATTCAGGAATTTTACCCCATTTTTTAATTTCCATGTTGGCAGTTTCATCTTTTCCAACAGGTACTGACTCATGAATCAAATTTGGAATAGTCAGTGCCAATCTTGAATATTTTTTTTCAATTTCTTCTTGTGATGATTCTAGTTTTGCAAGTTCTTCTGAAATATTTTTCATTTCAGCTAAAATCGATGATGCATCTTCTCCTGCTTTCTTTTTTTGAGAAATAACTGATGCTACTTGATTTTTCTTTTTTCGCAACTCATCAGTTTTTAATATGAATTCTCTTCTTTTTTGATCTGAATCAATTAATTCATCAAAATCAAATTCAACTAATCTTGCTTTGAGCATATCTCTGATAATTTGAGGACTGTCTTTGATTATTTTTGGATCTAACATTATTCAATCACCTTTAATGCAACCTGAACGTGTTCTAAAACTTCATCAATAGTACCAATCAATTTTTTCATGTTTTCCTTACCCTCAAAATTAAAAACAAGTTTGTTATCAATATTTTCAATATAAAGACTCAATCCTTTTGGAAAATTTACATTATCTGGTTCTAATGCTTTTTTTACAGTTTCTGCCTTTTCTTTTGAAAGATTATTGAGAATTATCTGCACTTTACATGTTAACGACATTTACTTCCAAGTAATCTAGAAATCCATCTAATTTGTCTTTAGTTATTTTTGCACCAGCTGCTGCATTATGACCTCCACCCACACCATCAAATTTCTCAGCACCCGTTCTCATTAACTCACTTAAATTAATCTCTGATTTACACCCAAATGATTTTCTTGATGAAAATTTGATGGTATTTTCTTCACCACCTGTCCTCAAAATTACAATTTTTCCGGCATTCTTTGGTGAGCCTGCAATTAACGATGAAATTGTACCTGTCATCATTTCTGGAACAATTCCTTCACCATTCACCATGACACATGTCTTGCTTTCTGAAACTCTCCATCTCTCATTTGTCAAGATGTTCATGTATTCTCTAATCATTTTTCTATAATCTGTAAGTATCGTTTCTGCTTCTCTTAAGATCTTGTTTCTATCTCCCATGCAAACTGCAATTCCAACTCCTGATCTACTTATTCTTCCACATGAATTGAGCATTGTTGAAAATTCTCTACCATCCCGCAAAAAGCTCCTTTTGTCTTCTCTTGGAAATGTATAGGTATATCCAATTAATTCAGACATTATCTCAGTTGCATTCTTTCCAGAAGTGAATTTTGTAATAGTTTCAATGACTAGTCTTTTTTCTTCATCATTTAGCTCTGCTGGTACTCTCCATCTACCTCCTTCCTTTAATTGAATTCCAGAAGAATTCAAAAGTGCAAGACATGCATCTCTATTCCAAGTTAGACCTTCGATAAATGGCTGTGACGTAAATGCAAGTGCATCTGCAAGTGGTCTAGTCTCTCTTCCAACTAGCAACAAATCCAGATCAATATCTACTAGTCCTTCTTCTTTTGCAGTATTGGCAATTTCATAATTTTTTCCAATAAATGATTTTCTTTCACCCTGATCTTGTCTATCTCCTAAAGCTGAAACAACAGATATTGCAGATAAATCTGAATTCTTGTCATCTAATGCCATTGCTGCAAGATATGCCATTCCACCTGCACAAATTTCAGTACCTCCATCCATGCCATACTTCCAAGCATTGATGACTTTTTGATTATCATGTTCTTTTTCTGGTATCTGATGATGATCTAATACAATCCAATTTTCTCCTAATGACTCGTCTAAATTATTTGCAAAACCTCCAGCAAGATCTGTAATCACATGGAAATCTCTAGAATCTTTTTTTAGAGAATCAATCACCTTTTTGCTAAATTCTTTGGAAGTTCTAACCGTGCATCTTGCACCTGCTCTAATGAGGGCTTTTGTGATAATACTGCCTGATGTTAATCCATCACAATTGATATGAGTTGTAACTGAAATTGATTTTCTAGATTTTATACAATCTGAAATCTTATCTTTGAAAAATGAAAGAGACTCATCAAGCGTTTTTGTCATTACTCTAATTGAGCAACTACGGATTTATATTTCCAGGTTTTAGGAATGCGATCTATTCTTTTGTAGTACACTGACAGTCTATGCACTTTGGCCTCAATTAACTCAAGGGATCTAACATTTCTATTATCTCCTTTGTTTGTCTTTAGGTGTTTTTGAAGACCAACTGCTTTTCTTACAATGTTATCTAGATCTTCTGGCATTTCTGCTTGAAGATCATTTTCTTTTAATATCTCCCCGACACTTTTTTTAGTGATTGGTTTAACGAGTGGAATTGAATGCTGATCTCTTAATTTTAGTCCGATTTGACTTGGTGTTAACCCATCTTTAGAATATTTTACAATCAATTCTTCTATTTCTTTGGGACTAAGAGTAATCCAAGATGGTACATGAAGTATAGCTGGTCTAATGGTATGTGATTTTCCATGTCTATGTGTGTGTAATCGTCCCATAATGTGGCTGATTTTAGAACAAAATTAAACGTTACTTATTCCGGATCTCGTACATAATATCTGCATTTTGGGGTTTAGAATAAAAGTTAAATATACACCATAGCAACACAACGAACAGGTAAACTGTATGAATACAAAAATACTTTTAGCAGCATCCTTAATCGCTGTATTTACCATCGGTTACTCTGCAGACAATGTTGTTGCATTTGCACAATACATGGGTAACGTTGGTTCCCAAGGAGAAACCGGAACATACACCTTAGAAGAAGCACTAAAACTTCAAAGAAGTAGAATAGAGTCAGCACAAGCTAATCCGGCATCTGGATCAGGTACACCTTATCTTGATGCAGGTGGTGTAGTTGGGGCAGCTGTAATTGCAGGTGCAGTCTTTGGTGGTGTCGCAGGAGCTTTCTTCATTAGAGGAAGATCTGGCAAATACGCAGCAATGGGACGAGGATAAACAAACATTATTTTTCTCTTATTTTATTTGATGACCTTTAGTGGATACTGATCTCGTACTTTTTGATAATAAAAGAAATGTATATATCGCACAAATAGAGCCAAAATATACAATGACTCCTATAGTAGGAACTTTCCTAAGCATCCTGTCTTCACTTACAGGTCAGTTAGGACCAAACTATGATCCATTATTTTATGATGTAATGATTTACATCTTCGGAACCATAATGTTTTCGATATTCCTTCTTGGAATTATCTCATTCTGGTTACGTGTACACGGATGGGCTTACAAAGACAACCGTGAAAGATGGGTTGATGAATTAGACAGACACTTTGAAAGAGAAGGTATCGGTCTAATTCCAGACAACGGTAAATACTGGTAAATCACTTCCTTTCTTTTCATTATTTTTAAAATTTTGAATAAATTTATTTTTGTTAGTCTAAATTATTCTAAAGTCTGAACTGTCCTTGGGATTATTTTATAATTAGTTTTGAGGTAGGAAGTCCTTGTCTTTTGCTTCATCATATGCCTTTGAGGTAAATACTGCTTTGTAGTGATACCCATCCTGTAATGGTGTTTTGATGAAATTCTCTGATTCTATGCCATTGACATACATCCTTGATTTTGTCTCATCCATATCCCTTAGAGGAAATTTGAAAATCCATAAAAAGTGTCCTATTTCAAATTGTGGATCTTCTTTCCATTCTGCATAAACAGTGCCATCATCAGTAAGCGTGTAAATCGCTCTTTGACATCCACCTTCCATAAATCCAACATTGGCTGGAATGGCTGCCTTTTGATTATCAACATATATTTCAACGGTAAATGACATCTTCCAATTTTTTTCAATATTATTTATACAGGCATTACGTGGTTGTTCACCTATGAATGGATTTACCACTAAAATTGTAATTAATACTGCAACAGCTCCTATACCTGCGCTTAAACCCAAAAATCTTAAAGTCTTCTTTCTCTTGTATGGATCTCCCATACCAGGCCAATTCATATAATAATTTTTTGAGGATTACTTAAAGTTCTTTCTGTTACTTGTCCATTATCTCAATAGTATCAAATTGGTCTTGGTGGTCAGCAAGAAAATAAGTGATCTCATCAGAATCAATTTCAAGCCATTCTGATTCTCCACAGTATGGTAAATAATCTTCAACAAACAGATCTCCTGGTCCTGTCATTCTTACAATCATTTTCTCTTTTTTTGTAATAATCCCAAATGGTAATTTGAGTATTTTTCCTCTTTTTTGATTTTGTATGTTTATCTTGTAACTATCATTACGAAATTCAACATCTCCAAAAAAATAACTTTGGGAAATGTCTATTTTTATTATTTTAAAACTTAGCATGTTGTTTCTAATTTTTTCTTGCAGATAAAACTTGATTAATTATTTACAATAATTCCTTACGTTAATCGTAATGAATATCTATAAAATGAAAAGGAAAAGTTGGGTAGTTTAGATAACTTGCCAGGGTCGTGTTGCAAACGTGATTACATAACCGACACCAATGATGATTGATTGGTATGCGATGTTGGTATATGGAATTGGTTTGATAATTGGCTCTCCTTCAACGACTACTGTTTGTCCTGGACCTAGTCCTGGACCCACTTTTGCTACGTTGAGTTGGGTGTGTACATGGTATACACCTGCTTCAAGTGCTTTTGCAGATAATGAATATTCAACAACC
>CALKVM010000027.1:0-19962 GCA_938049695.1 uncultured Candidatus Nitrosoarchaeum sp.
TGGTACACGGATAAGATCAAAATGCTCAAAATAGTATTTCTTGAAAGAATCTTCTAGAAATTTTATGTCGTTTTCTTGCATTAGATTCTCTTTTTTCCAAATTGAAGTGGGTTTATGATATTATCACATTCTGGTATTGCAAAACACAAATTTTGTGTCTTGAGTTTTTCACATGAAGGACATGAATAGTGAGTACCACTTCCTGAAGTTCCTGCCAAATGGTTTAGTTGGTAAAGAGTAACTCGTTCATTGTAATCAGGTGCATTTTTGAATAATGGTGCAATTTCTTCTACTGATTGACCTTTTGATAACAGAAATGTTGCAACCATAAATCTTCCAGAATGTGGAAGATTTTCACCTCTTTCAAGAATTTCAATGGCGTGTTTTATGCATGGTGGGTATTCTCCAGTAGTTACAGTAAAAGTTGTAAATTTTTTAGAAATGGAGATTAATTTATTGACTGATTCTTCAAAACCTGAGATCATTGGCGGTGTTTTTGCATTAATAATTTTAGAGCTGATATAAGTTCCTAATTCTTTTCGAATTAATCTGACTGTTTCGTGTGGAGTAAGAAATACCAAACCATTTTCTACATGTCTATTTATTAACTTCCATTCTCTTTCATGAAAGTTTATTGAATGCTTGAGATAATCAGATACTGGTATTACAAAATAATCATCCTGTTTTTTTACCTGAACTGAAAACAAATCATCAATAATTCTAATTGCCAATTGTTTTTTTGATTCATCAGAGATATTTGCTAAATCCTTTTCTAGGTATTTTTCTGCACGTCTTGCTTCGGCAAGTGCAAATCTTTTGATTAGTGTAGTCATGCCGCTTAATTTGAGCAATACAATGGCTAAGAGAAAAGAGAATACCTCCCTTGGAAGTGCAGCTTGATTTGATGCTTGATCTCCTATCAAATCAGAGTGATAGATTTTTCCATCAGCAGCCACTTCAATTCGATTAAATGCCTTTTCCACCAATGATTTCAAATCTGGATCAGTTCCAAATTGCTCCAGTGTAAAGCCTTTATCTTTTAAATATTGACCAGCATCTGCCAAAAAGGGGTATTTTGCAATTTCATCCTGTCCAAGTGCAAGCATGAATAGTGATTAAGGACAATTACATAAAAATCTGATTTTAATTATTTAAGCAGATGCTGATTTAAATTATGTTTAGTAAGTTGTGACGTATGCAGATCGGTTGCCATGTTTCGATCTCAGGTTCAATTGATAGAGCAGTAGATAATGCCGTGGAAAGAGAGTGTTCTGCTTTTCAGATATTTACTAGAAATCCAAGAGGATGGCATGCAAAAGATCTTTCAGATGGTGATATTACAAATTTCAAAGAGAAATTAAAAGCAAGTAAAATAGATAGATTTGCAACATGTGCCCATATGCCGTATTTGCCAAATTTATCCACACCAAAAGAAGATGGATTTGAAAAATCAGTAAATACGTTGATTAGTGAAGTTGAGAGATGTGGAAGATTGGGCATTCCATATTTAGTTACACATCTTGGTAGCCATTTGGGAACTGGGGAAGAAGCAGGAATAAAACAGCTAGTAAAAGGACTAAACAAAGCAGGACAAACAAAAAACGATGTAATAATTTTACTAGAAAATACTGCTGGGCAAAAAAATTCTGTTGGTGCAAGTTTTGAACAGTTGGCAGAAATTTTTAATCAGTTAAAGCCTGCAAAAAAATTTGGTATTTGTCTTGATACATGTCATGCATTTGTTTCAGGATATGATCTAAGAACAGAAAAGTCAGTCAAAGATACTTTTGCAAAATTTGATGATATAGTTGGATTTGAGAATTTAAAAATTTTACACCTTAATGATGCCAAGGGAGAAATTGGTTGTAATCTTGATAGACATTACCATGTGGGATTGGGAAATATTGGAGAGAAGGGATTGGCAGAAGTGATAAAAACTGCAAACAAGAAAAAAATTCCAATAATTTTAGAAACACCAATTGATGATATCAGGGATGATTTTGAAAACATAAGAAAAGTCAAGGAGTTGGCGTAGGAATTTATTCAGTTAACGGTGAAATGGTACAATGAATTATGAAGACGTAATGAAATTAGCACTTGAGCGTGGATTTTATTTTCCTAGTTGTGAGGTTTATGCAGATGCCCAAGCAGGTTTTTGGGAATATGGGCCTTGTGGTGTAAGTTTGAAAAATAAATTTCTAGAATTATGGCGCAGAGAACTAATCAGAAGAGACGGAATGATGGAAATTGATGGCTCACAGATAATGTCAAAATCTGTATTTGAGGCATCAGGACATTTGGGAAATTTTGCAGATCCAATAATAAAATGTACAAAATGTAAGGCAACCTTTAGGGCAGATAGGACTATTTTTGAAATCTCAAAGATTGAAATTCCTGAAAACGCAGATTTGGGGGAGTTTGATAATGCAATTTTGCAAAACAAAATAAAATGTCCAAAGTGCAAGGGAGATTTTGAAAATACCAAAAAATTCAACATGATGTTCAAAGTTGGAATTGGTCCAGAAGGAGAGGAAGCGTATCTTAGACCTGAGACATGTCAGTCCATATTCGTTGATTTTCCAAGACTGTTTAAAACAATGAGGGGAAAGCTGCCAATGGGAATTGCTCAAGTAGGTAAAAGCTTTAGAAATGAGATATCACCTAGGCAGAGTCTACTTCGTTTAAGAGAATTTTATCAAGCAGAGATTGAAGTATTTTGTAATCCAACAAAATTAGATGAGATGGAAAAGTTTTCTGAAATTGCAGATACTATTATTAGAATTCAAGTTGATTCTAAACTCCAAATAATGACATGTAAAGAAGCAGTAGAATCAAAGATAATTCCAAACAAGTTTGTAGCGTATTATTTAGCAATATTGATTGAATTTTATGAGAAGACAGGAATAGATGTAACAAAAAGCAGGTTTAGAAAATTAGGCGATAAGGAAAAGGCATTCTATGCACAAGTTGCATTTGATTTTGAAGTTGAAACTACAATAGGTTGGCTTGAGCTAGTTGCATGCAATTACAGATCGGACTATGATTTATCCAGTCATGCCAAGAAAAGCAAAGAGAAATTTGAAGTAATGGATAATGAGGAAAAAGTTTTGCCTCATGTTTTTGAGATTTCAATGGGAATTGATCGTAGTCTTTACACAATTCTAGAGCATTCACTATACGATGATAAAGAAAATGAAAGAACCGTACTATCTCTAAAACCATATTTGTCTCCCATACACATTGGTGTTCTTTCATTGATAAAAAAAGATGGATTGAAAGAAAAGACAGATGAGATATATCTTCAGATCAAAAGAAAATACGATGTATTTTTGGATCATTCCGGTGCAATAGGAAGAAGATACAGAAGACTAGATGAGATAGGTGCGCCATTTGCTATTACTGTAGATTATCAGACTTTGGATGACCAGACTGTGACATTACGTAAAAGAGATTCAATGGAGCAAAACAGGATAAAGATTTCAGAGATTGATTCTATTCTTTCTGAATTTACTGCATATCCATAGTTTTTTTAAAATTATTCAACCGTAGAAATTCTATACATGAACAGAACGATTTACAAGTTTGTTTTTCATCTTGACAATTAATACTGATGGTGCGACAAAATATATTCCAACATTTATCAAAATAATTCCTACACCATATCCTAACATTTCTTGTTCTGAATCAATATTGATATGATTTAGTATAGATAATGATGTCAGCATTGGAGTTAGTGTAATTTTGATTGCATCTTTGAATATTGGTGATTCTCTTTCCCAATCTGCTATTGTTGGTGAGAATGAATAGTATAGTTGGTTAAATCCAGTCATAAATGCAGTTCCAGACTGTGTTGAAAGAATAGTGTTGTCTCTTAGCTCTCGTAGTTGTTGTACTTGTGGAGCTAGTTCAGAACCATATGTAGCAGTAGCAATTAGACAGCCACCGCCTTTTTCAGTTTCAGATCCTTTGATGATAAGTGAATTAATTACCTGATTAAATTGAGGCAAAGATTCATCAAAATTATTTATCGTATTAGCATATGTAAAAGTGTAAAATTTTCCATCACCTTTAAAGACAATCTCCCTATATTGCAAATCAAGTGTTTCTGATGCAGTATCAGACTTTCCATTTGAGTTTCGAATCAAAGCTTCAATTCCATTTATTGATGTATTTTCTTCATTTAAAATAGTGAGAGAGCCAGTAATGATGGCCTGCTCATATGATTTTTTAGTTTCTGCAGAGTAATCAGCAAGTGATGTCAAAGTAGAATTTTTTACAAAGATCAAAACTCTTGGCGCATATACATCATTTGTTGGACCCATAATTATAATATCAGACTGTCTTGGGTCTTGTTTTTGTATTTCCTGTATTGCCCAGGTGGACGTAGCATTAAATGAAATTCCAAAATTATCATTGGAGTATGACTGTATAGTCTCAATTATAGATGATGGTACTCTCTGCGGTTCTTTTTGATTAAGAATATTAATAATATTAGCACGTGTCTTTACTTCAGCGCTTTGTATTTCAGCTAGAGAAAGATCAACTGGGATGTAATTTGTTGATGGCCCAGTGGTTTCCAATTCTGTAATTTTATCCAAAGTAACAAAGCTTTCTTGGGTTGCTAGTCTTCCAAATACAGTATAATTTTCATCTAATGTCGGCGTATCTTTATGAACTATGAAAAATTGTGAGCTACCACTGTCAGGATCTGAACCTCTTGCCATAGAAACAATTCCTCTTTTGTGCATTATTGTGTTAAACTCAGCAGGGATTGTATTACCAGAACCACCATATCCCCATTCTGTGATCTTTGTGTTTTTTGTATTTGGATCACCACCTTGAATCATGAAATCCTTGATAATTCTGTGAAATATTGTTCCATCATAGAATCCTTGTTCAGTTAAATCAACAAAGTTTGCAACTGTTTTTGGAGCATCTTGGAATAATTCAATTGTCATATCGCCTAAAGTAGTATGCAAAATTACTACATTGTCTGAAATTTCTGTTTGTGCATAGATAGATGAAGTACAAACAAAGATACCAAGGACGGAACACATGGATAAAATAAGAAGAAAATTCAACAATTAATTTGTGTAAAAACTTTATAAAAACTAAATGAATCGGATCAAGAAAGTCATCGTTGGTTAGTATAGTATGTAAAATTATCGACTCAAGATATAAAGTAAATTACGAGATTAAATTTAAAAAATAATCACTGAGATAAAGAAAAGAGATTATGGAGTTATATCGGCACATTGTACTGTTACCATAACATTTGCTGCAGTTGCATTTGGATTAATTACAGAAACAGCCCACTCTGATGGTGTTATGGCAGATGTAGATATTACTATAAGATCTGGACTACCAAGAATATAGCCACCGCCTGTAGCAAAGTCATCATCTAAGGGTCCTGGAGCACCTACATCACATGTAGCAACTACTAGAGTTGGTGGTGAGAACGCTGGAATAGATAGCGGTGAGGCAATTACGCTGTATATTGCTAGAATACCACTTGGACCCATTGCTCCTGGTAATCCATTAGTGCCATCTGCTCCTGCTGGGCCTGTTAATCCTATTGGACCCATTGGACCAACTGCACCATCAATACCATCAGTTCCTGCACCATCTGCCTCATCTGCAAATACTATTACAGATAATGCCATTACTCCTAAAATTACAGCTAAAATTGAGGTCTTAACCACTGATGGTATAACTTACCATACATTATTAGATTTTACGGCACTTTCTTGTATTTTTAGTTCCATTCTGGATCATTATAGTAAGGATTTGTTTTAAAATAAAATAAAAAGTGACAGTCGTCTTTCCTTAATTCTAATATGTAGAAGTGGAGGATTGGGACGATAGTCCAGTTGGTGTTGGTACAGATGGGAATTTATCTCCAACCTGTTGCTCAGCTACTGCAGATGCTTCTTGTAGGATTCTTTCGGTTTCCTCACTTGAAGCGCCAGTCTCCATGCTAAATGAGTCTCCTGCTAAAGAGTCCATCATTAGACCATTGAGTGTCTGTGTCATGGAATTCAATTCCGAGTCTGCTTCTGGCATGAATCTTCCTAGTGATGACTTCAATCCCTTCATTGTAGACATCGCTGGGCCGATTGCTACCATAGCATCGCCTAGATCATGAATAGTCGTTAGTCTTAGTTGGACTTGTTCCAATGACATTCTTGCATTGCCGAGCATCTTTGTAACCTTACGAATTTCAGCTAATTCGTTTGACAAAACTCTGCTTGTACTTGTATCATGTTGCTGCATTGCAGTCACGACTCTCTGGAAGAGCTGCGCGTCTCTTTCATGCAGTTTACCAAGCATAGAGTCCATTTTTGTTATCTGGACTTGTAGTTTGTTTACTGCGGTTTGGATTCGTGGTTTTAATGCACCTTGAGGTTTTATTGACTCACGGAGTTTGTCGGTTACACCTGGTGTCTCTTGTCGAGCCCAAGTCTTATCGAAGTTTGGCATGTCATGTGATTTAGAAATTATCTCTTAATGCACAGAGTGAATTTAGATAAACTTTAGAGTAAATTTAGCTAACAAACTAATTCTGGATACAAATTCAATTAAGCATGGTAAGGATTGCAGTTTTTGATTCTGGACTGGGATCTTTATCAATAATTAAGGCAATACAAAAGATTTGCAAGTCAGAGATTATCTATTTTGCAGACCAGAAAAATTATCCATATGGAAAAAAATCAAAAAAACAACTAGAGACAATCATAAATAAAACAATAAAACTATTAGAAGAAAATTTTTCTCCAGATGTCATAGTGATGGCATCAAACACTCCAAGTTTGATGGTAAATGCAAATAAAAAAGTAATTGGAGTGTATCCTCCAATAAAAGAAGCCATGATACTATCCAAGACAAAATATATTGCAATACTTGGAACACAAGCTGCAATTAAAAGTAAAAGTTTCTCTAGTTACATAAAAAAATTTAATTTCTCAAAAGACAAAAAGATTTACAAAATAAATTCATCTGCACTAGTTGATCTTGTAGAATCAAATAAATTCATTACAGATAAAGTGTACTGTAAAAAAATTATTAAAAAAACACTTTCTGATATATTTTCAAATGATATAGATGTAGCAACTTTATCAAGCACACACTTGTCATTTTTAAAATCATTACTAAGTTCAGAATTTCCTAAAGTAAAGTTTGTTGATCCTGCAGATATTGTAGCAGTCAAAGTTCTTATACATATTAAAAAAGAATCAAAGAAAAACACAATTAAAATTTTTACATCTGGGAATGTAAAACTATTTGAAAAGAATTTAAACAAACTTGGAGTAAAAAATAAAGTAAATTTTCTATCTACTTGACTTTAGCCTTTCTGTATCCATGACTGAATTTCTTGTCATATAATTTGGAATACTCATAAGTTTTTGGATCAATTACATCGCTGATAATTACAATTGCAGTTCGTGTTATTTTTTCATCTCTGACTTTTTTTACAATATCATCCAATGTACCTCTGATAATTTTTTGATCGTCCCAACTTGCCCTGTACACCACACCAACAGGGGTAGATTTTTTGTATCCGCCAGCAATTGCTTCTTTTACAATATTAGAAAGTAAATGGACACTGAGATAAAAAATCAAAGTTGCTTTGTGTTTTGCAAGCTCGGAGATTTTTTCCCTCTTTGGTACTTTGGTTCTAGACTCTGCTCGAGTAACAATAATGGTTTGAGTCACACCTGGAAGTGTCAGTTGAATTCCCAGTGCAGCAGCTGAGGCTAAAAATGCAGTAATACCTGGAACTATTATTGATTCGATTCCTTTTTTTTCTAGATTATCTATTTGCTCTTTGATTGCTCCATAAATTGATGGATCGCCATCATGTAATCTGATAACTAGTTTGTCACTCTTTGCGTTTTTGTAAAGCAGATCAAAGATTTCTTCTCTTACCAAACCAGCTGCATCATATAGTTCGCCTTTTTTGCATAATTTTAGAATTGGAGGTGGAATTAGAGATCCCGAATAAACTACAACGTCTGCTTTTTGAATTAATTTTTTGGCTTTGATTGTAATTAGTTCTGGGTCACCTGGACCGCATCCGACAAAATAAACTCTAGACACGCTTTACCACCAAGATTGAGAAATATTTTGTAGTTAGTGTTCCATCATTTACTTCACCCAAAGTTAGTTTTCTAATAATTTCGTTTTCTGTTCCAAGATCTTGTCCAATTGCAAAAATAGAATTATCAGGAAAGCCAGCTTCTCTTAGCAAGTCAATTACTTTATCAAAGTATCTACCGTCTTTTAAAAAAACCATTGTTTCAGAATGTTTTGCAATTTCCTTTACTGTACTCAAATCATAACAAGATGGAATGATTGCGACTTTTTCTGCGCCTTCTGCAATACTTACACCTACTTTGGCTGCAAAAGTAAACATGGAAACAATTCCTGGAATTACGCTGATTTTGATTTCCGGATGATTCAATTCAATGTCTTTATGCATGTAAATCCAAGTGCTATACAAATATGGATCACCTATTGTAAGATAGACAACATTTTTTCCCGTTAAAACTTTATCAGCCATAATCTTTGCATTTTTTTTCCATGTTAATTCAAGTATGTCTTTGTCTTTAGTCATTGGAAAGATTAATTTTATTATTTCCTGATTTTTTGATTTATCAATTAGTGAAGATACGATGGAAAATGCAATACTTGGTCTGTCTTCACTTGAAGCAGGACACATTATGGTATCAGCATTTTGAATTGCGTTGGCAGCCTTTACTGTAAGCAATTCAGGATCGCCTGGACCCACTCCTATTCCAATTAATTCAGGCATAAAAAATAGAGTTTTATTCCCAATTAAAAATCTAGATTAGATTTTTGTTGCAGAAATTATTGTAACTGGATTTCTAGCAAGCATCATGGTACCTTTTGAGGTCTTTCTGCTCTTAGAGATAGTCACTTGAGTGATATCTACTGAATCAAATTGTAATTTCTCTAAAACTTGCAAGACAGAGTATAAAGTCTCAATTAAGATGATTCCGATAACAATTCTCCCTCCAGATTTAAGTTTGTCCTGGCATAGATTCACAATTTCTTCGGTATCACCCCCAGTTCCTCCGACAAATATGGCATCAGCCAAATCAAGTTCTGAGATCTTTTCTTTTGCGTTGCCAAATATTACAGAGATATTTGTTAATCCAAATTTTTCAATATTTTTTTTTGTCAATTCAATTGCATTGGCATCATAATCTATTGCAATTACTCTACCTGATTCAACTTGAATTGCAGCTTCTATAGATATTGAACCACTTCCACATCCAATATCATATACAGTATACCCCGGACAAAGTCTTGCTTTACTGATTTGAATAACTCGTACCTCTTCTTTTGTTATTGGTACGTTCTCAGAACGCTCAAAAGCATCATCGGGAATTCCCGGTGTTTTATAATTCCACATAGACCAAAACTTGTTATGATATTGGAGAAGGAATACCAGTTGAAATGGTACCTGCATGTACTATAGTATATGTCAGAATCCAGACAAACAAGTATAGAAAAATATAACTTCCTATGCCTTGTGTTACAATCTTTTTTCTATCAGATGATGGTAATTGCATATTCATTGATTTTGCAATGAATATAGTTACAATAAAAATAATAATCATAAATACAATTGATGCCCATCTTCTCTCTTCTCCCTGAATATCTTCAAAGAGAAAAGTTGCTAGAGTACCAGCAAGTACTGCAAAACCAACCCTCAAGTAGAATAGTTTGTCTAATTTCTTGTCTTTTTCACTTTTTCCTGTCTGACTTGTAGGTTCAGATTCAGAACTGCTTGATTCTGTCTCTGGAATTTCATTATTTTCCTCTTTAATTGACTCTTTTTTAGAATCTTCAGGATCAGGTGTCGGTTCAGATTTCTTTTTTTTGAATTTTGCCAAGTAAATTTCTAGGTTGACTTTATTTAGCCTTGTTTAAAATCTTTGGTCACAAAACAAGCATGAAATAGAGTAAGAATATAATTTCAGATACAAGATAGATTGTTGTGACTCTAGCAGGAATAGAACTTCGTTATTTAGTGGATCAAATTTCAGAAGCTACACAGGACTACTATGTAAGTAACATCTATGGTGTTACAAAAGACAGCATATTATTCAAACTTCATCATACTGAAAAATCAGATATTTTTATGATGATATCTACGTCTGGTGTTTGGTTAACATCTGTAAAAATTGAGCAAATGGAACCAAACAGATTACTAAAAAGACTACGAAATGATCTGTTACGATTAAAATTAAAAAAAGTAGAACAAATAGCATCAGAAAGAATTACATATTTTACTTTTGCAGGATTTGATAAAGAGTTTGTAATTGTTGGTGAATTTTTTGGTGAAGGAAATATTTTACTCTGTAATAATGAAATGAAGATTCTCGCATTACAGCATTCTATTGATGTGAGACACAGAAAGCTTGGTGTGGGTTTAGTGTATACACCACCACCTATGAACGGTTTGGATGTAATTAAAATAACAGAGTCAGACTTTGAAGAACTAAAGATATCAGATTTACCAGCAGGAAAATGGCTTGGACGAACATTAGGATTGCCAAAAAAATATGTTGAAGGTATATTTGAAATCTCTGAGATTGATTCAAAATGTTTAGGAAACAATCTGACATCCGAGCAGATAAAGAAACTCTATGATACAACAAAAAATATTGTTACAAATGTGATTACAGGTAAACATGAGCCGGTAATTATCAGAAATGAAAAAACTGAAATCATTCCTATTAGATTAGGAAAGTTAGATGAGAAATGTACTGTTGTCAATAGCTTTATCGAAGGTTTGGATACTGTTTTTACAGAAAATCTTGTAGAGGTAGGCAAATCAATTCAAACTGGCGGTTCTGATAAGAAAATAAAAGAACTTGAAAGTCAGCTAGCAGAACAAGAAAAGGCAATAGATACAGTAAAAGAAAAATCTACTCACATAACTAATGTTGCCAATTCACTTTTTGAGATGATCTCAAAAGGTATCACATCGATTGAAGATTCAAGGGCTCAGGAGATTTTGGCAACTCATAATTCTAAATTGACTAAAGAGAAAGGAATTTTACTCATTATAGTTGATGATGAAAAGATAAAGGTAGACTCGAAATCTCCACTACAGTCAATTGCATCAGTATTGTTTAATGAAGCAAAACGAAAATCAGGTGCAATAAAGTCAATTGAACAAATTAAAAATAATACACAGAAAAAATTATCAAAGTTACAAAGTACAGCTAAAACAGAAAAAGATTCAGTTTCATTTGCAGAAATTAGAAAAAAGAATTGGTATGAAAGATATAGATGGTTTTTCACATCAGATGGAATTCTTGCAATAGGTGGTAGAGATGCTCCTTCAAATTCTGCTGTAGTAAGAAAACATTTAGGAAAAAATGACAAGATATTTCACGCTGATATTTTTGGATCGCCTTTTTTCATTCTAAAGGATGCAGAGAACCCACCTACAGCTAGTATGAATGAAGTTGCTCATGCAACTGTTTGTTTTAGCAGAGCATGGAGAGAAGGCATGTATGGTGTTAGTGCATATTGGGTAGAACCAGAACAGGTCAAAAAATCAGCTCCAAGTGGACAATTTCTTCCAAAAGGATCATTTAGCATAGAAGGACAGCGAAATTTTGTCAAGATATCTACTCTCAAATTGGCTGTTGGAATAATACCACAGGGAGACGACTATGTTGTGACGTGTGGTCCTCCTGAAACAATTAAAAAAAATTCTATTTGTTATGCCATAATTGAGCCACATGGAGCAGATATGGTAGACAGTGCAAAAAAAATCAGACTGGAATTTTTAAAACTGGAAGAAGAGATTACAAAGAAAATAAACATAGATGATTTTGTTCGCGCTCTTCCAGCTGGAGCAAGTCAGATTACAGAAACAGGTTTAGGGGATGCCTCTTAAAACAGAACATGGGCCAATATTTTTTGTTGATGCCATGTTGGGAAATATTGCAAGAAAATTAAGACTGTTAGGCTATGATTCACAATATTTTTCAGATATTGATGATGAAAAATTAATTGATAGTGCAAGAAAAGAAAAAAGAATAATCATTTCAAAAGATGAAGAATTAATTAAAAGAACACAGAAACTTGGCATAAGATCAATCCATATCACAAAAGAAGAAGAGATTGAACAGTTTTTTGAAATAATTAATAGTGTAAATTTAAAAAGAATTCAGATAAATGGAAATACAGCAAGATGCCCAAAATGTAATTCATTAACCGAGTCAGTTGACAAAGAAATGATCAAGGAAAGAATCCCTCAAGGAGTTTTAAAGTTAAATGACAAATTCTGGATATGTAAATATTGCAATCAGATCTATTGGGAAGGTACACATATTAAAAATCTGCAAGAGTTTGTAGGTAAGATAAATGAAAGATTACAATAATCTATCAAAAGATGATGGTCATATTCTTGTAAAAACTGCAAGGATGATTGTCACTCAATATCTAAAAAATGGCAAAAAGCCAAAACTAGAAAAAGAATTTACAGATAATTTTTCTTTTAAATCAGGTGTATTTGTCACTTTGAATAGTACTCTGGGATTAAGAGGCTGTATTGGATATCCTTTACCAGACAAATCATTGTTTAATGCATTAGAGGATGCAGCAATTTCAGCTGCAACAAAAGACTCAAGATTTCCTGCTGTTAAATATAAAGAATTGGATTCAATTACATTTGAAGTAACTATACTTACACCACCAGAAAAAATCGTTGTGAGTAAACCTGAGGAATATTTATCAAAGATCAAAGTAGGAAGAGATGGATTGATTGTTAAACATGGATTTTATTCTGGTTTGCTGTTACCACAGGTTCCAATTGAATATGGATGGAATGAAAAAGAATTTTTAGAATACACATGTGAGAAAGCTGGATTGCCAAAAAATTATTGGAAAAATTCAGAGACAGAGATTCAAAAATTTGAAGGAATTGTTTTCAAAGAAGAAAATCCAAATGGCAAAGTTATTAGAGAAATTCTATAGGATTAAAAGATTCAGTATCTAATGAGATTTTTTGTCCATTTTGAAGTGATGAAAATTCCTCATCATTAATTATGACAAGAGGAATGTTAGCTAGTGCACACCCAGTTGCAACAGTAAGATCTGCTTTATGACAAATCATTGCAAACGGTGCAGCATTATTAGATTTGATAGAGTAGATAGTATATGCCCCTACGCTACTTCCAACACCGTTTGGAAATACCAGGATTTTATCTTTGATGGATTTATCAAAGAGCTCATGATTTTTGTCGCTAATAATTCCAGTTTTTTTGTCAACCGTACCTAGAAAATTAATGGGATGTTGTGATTTTAGGATTATTCCTTGTGTTTTTCCTTGAACTAGAATTTTCATCTTGTCTCATCTTTTATTATTTGAGAAAGTGATTTTAGATTTACATCTACACCGTTGGAATTTTTCAAATAGTATGCTCCCTTGATGCTATTTGTTGTGACTGAATCAATGTTATCTTTACTGATTAATGGAGTAAGACATGTACAGCAATCAGCAAGAATCTCACATCCAGCTCGTTCTAATTCATTAGCATAGCCAATTTTTCTTGCTTGCTCCTTTACTGTTCTAGGACAAAAGATCATACATGTTTTTTTAAAGGAACGACCCTTTAGTTTACCAGTAAGATCAGAAATTTCTTCCAGACCCAACTGAGGACTGCCAAGTGTGATTAGATCACCTTTTTCTGCAGTGTTTAATTCATCATGAATTTCATTCATCTCTTTTTTATCAAAATCTACTTTCTCACAACCAGGATCACCATCACCAAAAAGAAATTTGGCGCATGTTCCAGAAGTTCCCATTCCACCACACAGTGCTTTGCAGCTACGTCTGTCCATTTCTCCAACACCAGAGATATTTACAGAATTATTTCCAACTTTGCCTGCAAAAAATCCAAGCATTCCATATGTCAACTCGTTTGGATTATCCACCTTCATTCTAATTGTTATATTTGGAGAATCTTCTTTTCTTAGTGAAGAGTATGGACTTTTTCCAGTAATCGCACTTGCAAGTGCGCTAAATGAGCTTTCCTTGTTAGTTTTTAGATTATCAAATGAATTTGCGTGAATTGCAGCATTGCTTTCTGCAAAAGATACTTGTGTTCCCTCTTTTGGTATATCAAAAATTTCGTATGGAATACAAGAAAATGACGGAGTTACCCCCATTGTCTCATATGATTTTCTAATGGAGAGTTGTTTTGAAATAAAATTATCATCTAGATTATAATTTGATACATTATCAATGTCAAACCCCATTGGATTAAGAGTTGTTTTGACTTTGACTCTAGCATTTTTACTAATACCTGATAAAAATTCCTCACCTGCATCTCCAATTGTATTATAGTTTACACCAGAAAGATGTGCCCATTCAATTGGGATTAGTTTATCTGCATCTGTTGCCTCACCTGTTGCAAGCAAAATTCTGTATGCCATTTGCATAATCTCACCTTGTTCACCTTTCAGTGCAGATTCTTCTTCTCTTGTTAACTCCAACAGTACTAGTTTGAGTATTACAGATATAATACTTGTACGTAAAATTCCATATAGAGATGCAAAAAATTCTTCGTGGAATGACAGATACTATGATTTCAGTAAAGCCTCCAAGAATGACTGCACTAAGAGAGCTGCACGAAGCAGAGACAGGATCATTTAGCATTTTAATTGGAACAATACTTTCGGCAAGAACAAAAGATGAGACTACAACAAAAGCAGTCAAAGCATTATTTTCAAAATACAAAAATGTAAAGGAACTTGCCAATGCCAAAACAAAAGATGTTGAGAAAATTATAAAGTCAATTGGTTTCTATCATGTAAAATCAAAAAGAATAATTGAGGTTGCTAAAATTATTGATTCCAAGTACAAAGGAAAAGTTCCAGATAGTTTAGAAAAATTAGTAGAACTACCAGGAGTTGGAAGAAAGACTGCAAATTGTGTATTGGTGTACGCATTTGACAAACCAGCTATTCCAGTAGACATTCATGTTCACAGAATCTCAAATAGATTGGGACTGGTAGATACAAAAACTCCTGAAGAAACAGAACAAGAACTAATGAAAAAGATTCCAAAAAAATATTGGATTGAGATTAATGATACTTTTGTAATGTATGGTCAAAATATTTGCAAGCCAAGATCACCAATGTGCAATGTGTGTAAAATCAAAAGATATTGTAAATATTATAAAACTAGGAACGCTTCTTAGTTAGATATAATGCGCCTACCAGTATTCCAATTCCTGCAGCCACATAAAATGGAAATAATGCAAATGGATTCTTTGCAGGATCCCCTGAAATAAATTCTACAACCATACTTCCAGAATTTACTGCTGGTGGATCAGTAGGACTTTCCATTCCATGAACAGAATAGGAATTAATTGTAAATACACCAATATCAAGATTAGATACTACTATTCTTGCGCCGTTGTTAACTGTTAATCCTGCTCTTTCAGTGTATGAGATGATTGTTTTAGATTCAGGAGACCATCCTCTCTCCAAGTCACTATGCACAACAACGTATCCCTCTTTAGGAGTCTGTACTGCAATCCAGAATTTTTCATGTGGTTGGGAGCCCATACCTATTTCAACTAATTTCTCAGGATTATCTTTGTCATAAAGTCTCAAAACTGCATTTCCATCAGGATTTGCATACAAAAGATTGTTATCAATAGTAACTTGCCAAGCTATTGCATGTGTTCTTTGCATAGTGATAATGTCTGTATCTCGAAGAATTTTATTAAATTTGTATGATGGGAATTCTATTGTATCAATAATTAATGTTGGATTTTTTGATTCTTCTGCAAAAATAGGTAATGTGATAAATCCAGAAAGTAAAATTAATGCAAGAAAATACTTCACGAGCTAAATCTAGTTTGAGTGAATAAATACCTAATCAACAAATGGGTGAGGATAATCTAGAATTACCTTTGAGACTTCAGGTCTTAAGATAAATTCAGATGGAGATTTGCCATCATCAATCATTTGTCTTAGCTTGGTTCCACTAATCTGCTCTTTTGCATCATCATCATGTGGACATGCCTTTGGATTTGTATAGGTTAGACATTTTCTGCAATAGAAAAATGCTGGGAAAAATACTGGAGATATTTCTAATTCTGGATAGTCACCAAAGATTTTTTGTGCTGCAAATGGATCATAAAATGTTCCAACTCCTGCATGATCTCTACCAATAATGATGTGTGAGCATCCATAGTTTTGTCTCATAATTGCATGATGGATTGCTTCTTTTGGTCCAGCATACTTCATCTCTGTATGCAAAGTTCCAAGCTTGCATCTATTTTCCGGATAATAATGTTTAATCATAGTTTCATAGCATTTTACAATTACTTCATCTACAAAATCACCGGATTTTTTCTTGCCAATTACTGGATTGACAAATACTCCATCCCTTGTTGTGATAGATGTTTTTTGAAGCATCTCATGTGCTACATGTGGAGGATTTCTTGTCTGAAAAGCTACGATTGTCTTCCATCCTGCTTTAGCAAATATCTCTCGGGTTTGCAAAGGAGTTAATCTGTATTTTCTAATTTCAGTCTCTTCAGGTCTTGCAATGTAATCAATTTTACCGCCAACTAGGTAGTCTTGCATAGACATTGTCTTTGCAACACCAGGATGTGAAGAGTCAGTTGTTCCATAGACTCCCTTTGCAGTCTTTTCTTTATCAAAGGTAAATGTCTCTTTGACATGTAAAATTGCTATACCTAATCCCTGATGATTTTGCAGTAATACTTTGCCGGCTTTTTTCATTTTTGCAGCTGTGGATTCATCCACATCAAGAACTATTGGAATTGTCCAAGCCAAACCATTTGATAGTCTACCTTTCGATATGACATTTTCAAAGTCTTTTTTTCCCAGGAATCCTTCTAGGGGACTAAAAATTCCATCTGCAATGTTTTCAACATCATTTGCAAGATCTTCTGAGATTGATATTGAATATAATCCGGATGTATCAGCTTTGGTAATTCTATTTACCAGTTTTCCTCCATGTGGTTTAATTGAATTATCAGACATGCTAAATTCCCTATTTATGGTCTATATGAAGGCCACATTCTTTGTTTCCTCCTTGTTCCCACCACCAACGTCCTGCTCTCAAGTCTTCTCCAGGTTTGATTGCTCTAGTACATGGCTCACATCCAATACTTGGATATCCTTTGTCAAGAAGACTATTGTATGGTAAATTATTTTTCTTGATATAATCTTGAATTTGATCCCAAGTCCAATTTATTATTGGATTAATTTTTAAAATTCCACCATATCCATTATCTATTTGGAAAATATTCACATCCTTTCTTACTTCAGTCTGATCACGTCTTAATCCAGTAATCCAACCATCTAGTGTAGATAACATTCTATTAATTGGATGCACTTTGCGGATTTCACAACATAGTTTTCTATTTTCCACACTCTCATAGAAAAGATTCATTCCCTTTTCTCTAACCATATCTTCAACTTCTCTAGTGTCAGGAAACAAAACTTCAATTGTTATGTTATATTTTTTTCTCACAACATCCATAATGTCATAAGTTTCTTGCGGTAATCTCCCTGTATCTAATGTAAAGAATCTAAACTTGGGATTAATCTTGAGCATAATATCCATAATTACTGCATCTTCTGCACCAAAACTTGATGCTTTTGCAACTCGTGGATGAAGATTATCAGAGACCCATTGAAGTGCCTCGTTTGTTGTCTTTATTTTTGAATTGAGTTCATCTACTTGTTCTTGGGTAAATTTTTTCACAAATACACTTGAATTGTTTTGTTTTATATTGATTACCCGAATGATTTATCCTAAATTATAAACAGGCATATTTCAAAAAAGAAGAGATGGTAGAAATTTCTTATGTAGTAGTTTTTCCAACAGTGTTTTCTAAAAATAAAATTCCACAATTAATCATAAATATTAAAAAAATTCTAAAGATTCAAAATCAAGAATTTAAATCAGTAAAACGTGATGGAGATGTTATTTTAGTAGATGCAAATGATCCTGTGTTTTCATCGTCTGCAATCAATTTACTTTTTGGTATTGAAAAAATAGCTATTGCTAGGCAGGTAAAAAATGATTTTCAAAAAGTTGTATCAGAAATTACTACAATAGGTGGAAACTTGCTCTTAAAGGGGGAAAGATTTCTTGTTAAAGTTGAAGGAACATCAAAGGGATTTTTTACAAAAGACATTGAAATTGCAGCAACGTCACTAATCATAGAAAAAAAATCTAACATGGGTGCACGTCCTGGAATAGAAGAAAATTTTGATAAATTACTGTATACATATCTAACAAAAAATAATGCATATGTTTGCATTTTTTCAGATAAAGGTCAAGGTGGCATACCATATCAATCTCAAAATAAAAATGCCATATGCAGTGTTTATGATGAGATTTCTGCAATTTCTTGTTTTGAAACAATAAAACAAGGATTTGATTCAAAAATAATTATCTGCTATAGACAAAAATCGGAATTAATGAATTTAGTTAAAATGATCAATCAAATAATTCCAAGACTGGTAAAACAAGAAATTGTGTTGGAATTTTTCAATATTAAAATTAATCAAACAGGAATCAAAAACTATCTAATCTTTGTAAATTCGATATTAGAAATTATGCTTCATGAAGCAAAATCAAATAAGATAAGTCACGTATCTCTTGCATTGTCTCCACTGATATTTTCTACAAATTTTATTGATTACTCAATGAAACGTGTATTTCAAAAAGACAGATTACCAATAATGCCATTAAGTGGTGTAGATACCAAACTTTTTGAAGAAGCCAAAGAGATTGGATTGGAAAAACAAATTCCAAAATTAGAAAAATTATTTACAATTAATTCAAATGAAATACCAAATTTCTCAAACAAAGATATAGATTTTGCAATAAAATCAAAGAAAAGTGTCACTGTAAAAATAGGACCAAATAATGTGCACGATATCCTTGATTCTCTGGAATAAAATCACTGAGAATTTAAACGGCATTTGAGGATTACAATCTGTGTTAAAAATCGGTGAATTCATCTATCCTTGGGGAAGTGGTCATTATTCCCGAATGATGAGGCTAAATGCAGTATTAGGTGATCATATAAAAGAAAAATTTGAAGTTCATTTTTCAAGCAAAGATCATGTTTATCAAAAGTTACTAGAGAAATTTCCCAAAAATAAAGATCAAATCCATGAGATATTAATGCCAACTCCAATTGATGGAAAATTTGGACCGAGTATTTCATTATCACTGCTAAATTTGTTATTACCAGTTTCAAAAAATCCACCTCTTGTAAAACAAGTTACAAGCTACCTAAGACAAGAAAGTAAATTGTATGATGATGAAAAATTTGATCTAGTAATTAATGATGGAGATATGGGTTCAAATATTATAGCAAAAAATCGTCAAACTCCAAGTTTGTTTATAACAAATCAATTTAGACCAAAATTGTATAAATCAAGATCTTATTTTTATCCAGCAATAATTTTTGTTTCAAAACAAATTGCAAAAGCATCTAGAATTATTGTAGCAGACTCTCCGCCACCTTACACTATGTGTGAATATAATCTAAATTTCACAAAAGATGTCAAAGAAAAAGTAACTTATGTTGGTCATTTTACCACCAGTGTGAATATTGAGAAAAAAGTAACAACAGATCTTGAAAAACTCATAGAAAACTCGGAGTTTGGATATTGGATGAGAACTGGGAACAAATCAACTAATGATGGAACAGGTCAAAGATATGAAGAAGCATTTCATCAAAATGAGATGAAAAATGAAAAAAGAATTATCTCTCATGCAAAAAATGATTCAAAGATTGATTCTGTTTTAGGAAAAGATGGAAAAAAATATACGATATCTAGTGCTTTGGAGAGAAAAATTGATTGGATTCAAATTGATATTGGTTTTCTATCAGAGCAAGAAAAAGA
>CALKVM010000028.1:0-18277 GCA_938049695.1 uncultured Candidatus Nitrosoarchaeum sp.
TACATTTAGAAAAATAGATAGTGATATTACATCTCCAGAGTCTGGTTATTCAGGATATCTTGTTTCCAGAAAGAACATACATAATATTGAAAATTAAACATGAAATCAAAATAAAATTAACTCAATTAAGTTGATTTTTCTTTGGTACTAATATCATATGATTCTTCTACGTTTGTAACAAAAATTTTCCCATCTCCCTTTTGTCCAGTATGAGCAACATCCATAATAGATGAAATCACTGAATTTACTATTGAATCATTAACCACTGCAATTATCACATCTGTAGAATTAAATTCAATTTGATGTCCTCCAATTTCAGGTCGTTCACCTGCTCCTTGTCCCAAAGATTGGATCAATGTGACTCCTTCAACACCTGCTTTTCTTATCGCTCTTACAACCTGCTTTGAAACTTCACTTTGTACAATCACTTCTATTCGTTTCATAATAAAACCCTGTATTCTAGTAATTTAAAAAGATACTTTAGATTATCACACAATTTTAATTAAAAATGAAATATAGTTATCAATTTCTATATGGATAAAGACTACTGTATAGTGGTACATGGGAAAAATTTTAGATGATAAATTTTTAATTCTAATTATATGGCTTGGAATTATTATTGTTTAAAATAAGTAACTTATGATAAAGTTCTAGAGTTGATATTTTACCAACATTGACTTTTCTGAAAGTACGAATATTGAGTTCTAATATTAAACGATAGTAAATACGGTATAGTTAAAATCTAAAATAATAAAAAGAAATTAAAAAATGATGACCTAATCTAATCGATTAATTCGGTCCAACCTTTGATGAAGACTGAGTTCTTGTAGAGTGGAACTGGTTGTCCAACGGTAAAGTCCATTGGTCTCATCCAAAATATTGCCTTTGTTGGGCAAACACCGATGCATGCTCCATCAGAGATACATCTTTCTGGGTAGAAAACAAATGCCTTACCTCTCTTCCAGCCTTCAACTGGTTTTACTCTAAGTACATCTGGTCCTAATGTTGTACAGATTTCTACACATAGTGCGCATCCAATACACATTTGTTCGCTGATGTCTGGAATAATTCCTACTGGCATAACAAAATTTTCTTATCTTTTGATCTTAATATAATTTGCCCAAAAAATTGGAATTATAACGGCGTTTCAAATTTTATAACACCGTTTAAAATTTTGATCGCTTTTTTTAACATATATTAAAAATTTGAATGTTCAATTTTGAATATTTTTTCAATAGTTCCCATCTGACTTAATGAACTAAACATCAAACTATTACCAATTCTTTTAAGATGATACATTCCAGATTTTTTTGAATTAATAATATGCCTACCTCCTGGAGAAAGAATCCATTCACCATTATCATTTTTTCGTACCATGGCAGTAATTATCACGGAAGAACCACACTCTCTTCCAATAGATGAAAGTAACATTAATGATGCATTAATGAATCTCCCAGACTCTTTCTCATCAAATATGTTGTAAAAGCCATTAAACGAATCAATTACAACCAAGAATTTTTCATTTGATATTCTTTTTGCTATTTCCGATATGATTTTTTTCCAATCTGCCTTACTTGGACGATAAATTTCTATTCTGTCATTTTTTTTAATCATTTCTGAAATGATATAACCACTATAAAGTAAATCAAAATCTAAAAAAATTATTGGATATTTAATAGACTCAATTAACTCATTTAAAAATTCAGCTTTAAGAAAAGGTTCAGAACATAAAATTATGTTTGGACTTTTATTTGAAAATTCATTTCTCACATATATTAATTCAGTATCCAAAATCTGTTCAGGATTTTTATCCAACACCATTTTAGTATCTAACAGATATAATAATGAATTTGACTTCAAAAGATATCTCAGAAGATTTTCCTAATTCTGGTAAAATTTATCTAAATAATGCTTCTGTTTCTTTAATGCCTTCACAAAGTATTGAGGCAATGAAAGATTTTCTAATTTCCTATAATTCTATAGGACCTGATTCAATAAATTCTGAACCATTTGTTACTGAAAAATTACAAAATATCAGAAAAATTATTGCAAAAATTATCAATTGTCAACCAGAAGAAGTTATCTTGACTCAAAGTACCACAGATGGAATAAACATAGTCGCAAATGGTCTTTCATTTGAACAAAATTCTAATCTTATAATTCGTGGATTTTCACATGAACATCATGCAAATTTCTATCCTTGGCTTCGATTACAAAATAAAACCAAAATCAGAAATTTATCTATAGATAAAAATGGATTTTTTGATTTTGATGAACTTAAAACATTTCTTGATAGTAATACAAAATTAGTAGCCATTAGTCATGCATTATACAATACTGGTTCAATATTGCCAGTTGAAAAAATTGGAAACATGCTTGAAAATCATACTGCTTTTTTCATTGATAGTGCACAAACTGTTGGATGTATAGGTAATTTTGATGTGGCAAAAATCAAATGTGATTTTATGTCTTTTAATGGTTCTAAATGGTTATGTGGACCTATGGGAACAGGATTATTTTATTGCAACAAAAAATCACAGGAATTACTCGAACCTATGACAATTGGAGGAGAATCAGCAATGATCTATAATAATACAAATCTAGCATTCAAAGATATTCCGGATAAATTCCAAACAGGATTTCGTAATTATGTTGGAATGGTAGGTTTAGAATCATCTGCAAACTATCTTCTTAAGTTTGGTATGGAAAATATACGTAAAAAAAATCTTTATCTTTCAAATCTTTTAAGAGAAGAATTATCTAAAATAAAAAATATTATTCTTTATGGATCAGATATCCCTCAAGAAAGAACCAGTATAGTTTCTTTTAATATTGATGGTCATGATCCACAGATAATCGTGAAAAAATTAGAAAAACAAAATATTGTATTAGCTGTTAGAGAAATTCTAGAAAAAAAGATCGTACGAGTGTCTCCTCATTTTTTTAATACTGAATCTGAAATACTTCGAGTTATTGATGCAATAAAAAATCTATAAATTTTCCTGTTCTTCTATTACCATCATTGTTAGGGTTGATTGTATTTTGCCAATTTTTCTAACTTTGTTTGTGATAATTGTTCGTAACTTTTCGGCATCTTTGGATGATAATTTTAAGACTATATCATATACTCCATAAACTCCTTGAACCTCATAATCCACATCCTCGTTTGAAAGAATACGTTTGACATCAGCTATTATTGATTCATCAGATCCTAGATCAGAATTCAATAAAACATATGCTGTAGGCACATTCCAGATTTTCATCAAACACTATTTAACCTTTCATAGATCTCAAAAACTGATTAATCACCATCAGAATTCATCGATGTGAAACAAATAGATCTTACATTGACAATATCTCAATCCATTCCTACTTTTCCTGGTTCCCCAAAAACACAATTCATTCCTTGGTCAACACTAAAAGAAGACGGATACAACCTTGAACTATTATTTCTTAGTTCTCATACTGGAACTCATCTAGATGCGCCCTATCATTTTGTAAAAAATGGAGCAAAAATACACCAAATACCTCTTGATAGGTTACTAGGAAATGCCATATTAATAAAAATAAAAAAAGGGGAAAATCAAGCAATTACCAAAAATGACTTGGTTTTATTTGAAAGAAAAAACGGTAATATCCCAAATCATTCATCAATAATATTTCATACTGAATGGCAAAAAAATCTGAATAGTGATTCTTATTTTATTAATAATCCTGGTCTATCTGAATCGGCTGCTACATATCTTGTATCAAAAAAGATCAATTTAGTTGGAATTGATTCACCTAGCATAGATTTGGGAAAAGATAAAACTTTTAGTGTTCATAAAATACTTGCAAAAAATAATATCTTGATAGTTGAAAATCTATCAAATTTAAATAAAATATCTTCAAAACAATTTGATTTTGTAATTTTACCATTAAAACTTAAAGACGCAACTGGTTCTCCAGTGAGAGCAATAGCTATTCAACGAACAAAATGAAATCTATTTTTTTTATAATTTTTTGATAACTTACCAATAATTGGAATCTGATTTCCACAAAACTTACATTTGTTTTCCTCATCAAGATTCCAACCTTCAATATCAAAACTATATCTCTTGATTACAATGTTGTTACATTCAGGACAGTAAGTATGCTCTAAAGGATGACCTGGCACATTTCCGATATATGCATACTTTAATCCAATTTTTTTTGCAATTTCATGATGTTTTTCCAGAGTTTTAACAGGCGTAGAATCAAATTCCATCATTTTATAATCTGGATGAAAACGCAAAAAATGAATAGGCATCTCTGGTCCAAATTGATCATAAATAAATTTACATAATTTTTCTGCATATTCTAAACTGTCTCCAACTTGTGGAACAATAAGATCTGTTATCTCTACATGAATTTTTGTTTTATCCCGAATTTCTAACAATGTATCAAAAATAGGTTGGGGATCAGGAACTCCGATGAATTTTCTTGTGAAATTAGGTTCAGCATTACCTTTGAAATCAACTGTTATAGAATCTAAAAATTCTCCCATCATTTTTACTGATTCTGGAGTATCATACCCATTTGAGACAAATATGTTGTAAAGATTTTTTTGATGTGCTATTACTCCACAATCTCTTGCAAATTCAATGAATATAGATGGCTCATTGTATGTGTATGCAATTCCATCCGCACCATTATCTAATGCCGTTTGTACTACTTGTTCAGGAGTCATCTCTGTACCCTCAACCTTTCTTCTTTGACTGATATCGTAATTCTGACAATATTTACAAAGCCAATTACATCCAGTTGTGGCAATAGAAAATACCTTAGATCCAGGATTGTAATGAATAACTGGCTTTTTTTCTATCGGATCAACATGTCCTGTTATTACTTTACCATATACTAATAGGTCTAATTTTCCATTTTCATTACCCCGTACTCCACATAATCCAATTTGTCCATCAGCCATCTCACAATATCTTGCGCAAGCAGTACAACGAACTTTTTTGTTAGGTAATTTTTCATAAAGAATTGCCTCTTTATTCATTTCAAATAATTATACGTGATTTTCCCATATAAGGTGCATCTATTTTTCGTAATCCTAAAAGTATGGAAAATACAAGAGTTACTATGAGCAAACCTGGAAACATTTGGAGAAAAGTTCATGGTAAAATTACTAAAAAACCAACTAATTTCTCGTGGTTAATTGAGAACAAACTTGCAGGTTCAGGAATACCAACAAGTTTTGATGAATTAGATTGGATTCTAAAACAAGGTGTTACATCAATTGTAACCATGACTGAAAATGCATTACCTGAAGAATGGATAAGTGATATTGGTTACTTACATATGCCTACACCAGATCTTACTGCTCCAGATATGGATAGAATAGATACAACAGTCGACTTTATTTATAAAAAAATTTCTAATGATCAAGCAGTAATGGTTCACTGTGCAGCTGGAATGGGAAGGGCAGGTACTATACTAGCTTGTTACTTGGTGAAATATCAAAAATATTCTGCAAAAGATGCAATTAAAAAAATTAGAAAAGAAAGACCAGGTTCAATTCAATCTGAAGTACAAGAATTAGCTATTACTTTCTATGAAAAACATGTAAAAAATCAATAACTTAGATAAATTGTGATACTAGTTTTCCATCCACAATCTTAATCTTTAGTATTTTATTTTCTTGAAATACTAGAGTTATTCCACCATCAGAATCAGGATCTTCAACCTTTACCAGTTCTATCATTTTAATTTGTTCAAATTTGTCCATATCTTTTCACTTATTCTGGAATTGATACAGCATCTATTTTTCCATCAACTGCTTTAATGAACAAAAATCTGTTATCTTTAAAGATAAATGTAATTCCTCCTTCCTTATCTGGTTCTTCAACTTCAAGTATTGGTTGTCCTAACAGACCATCGTATTTTGCCATATTGATTAACTCAAAATGTTCCTTATATCCCTAATTGATTGTGATCTCAATTTCCTTAGAGTTGTTTTTAACATTTCCTAGTTCTGTATAGTCATGTTTTTGCCAAGAAGCAAAGACCTCAGCTCCAATCTTATGTTTGCCTTTTCCTAAATCTGATGCCTTGAAGATAATTTTTTCATCAAAATCAAATAATTCCTGTCTTACTTCTTCTTCAGATAATCGAATAAATGGCTCAAAATTTTTGGCTACTTGAACCCAAATTCTTCTATCTTTATGAGGATTAACTAATTTGGGATTTCTTGTCCAAAAAATTGCCGCCTTTCTGTAAGTATCAATAGTTTTACCAATCTCTTTTTTCCTAAATCCACCAGAAATCAATTTTATGCCATATTTCATTTTAAATGACACGTCATTATTGTTATATGCCTTAGTCCAATTTGCCTCATTGAACGCATCTCTTAGCCCTCCTTCCACTTTAAAACTGACATTAATTTCTATAGTGTCATTTAATGCGTATTCATCCTTGGGTTTTACTATTCCAATATCTGAAATCATACTTTCTACCATTCTAACCGCTCATAATGATTTATATCCACAATAAGTGCTTTTTCCGAATACATGAATGCTCAAATTATCAGCTCAGAACCCAAGGAAATTAGCCTTTCTATCACGGAAACTGATATAGGAATTTTATACATAATTCAACATGAGCTTCTAAAGGAATCAAATATAGATTTTGCAGGCGTCATTGTAAAACATCCTCTTACTAATGAGTGCTGGATGAGAATCAGTTCAAACACCAAACCAATGCAAGAAATCAAAAAAGCAACAGATTCAGCAATAAAAATGGCTAATGATTTTAAACAATTATTTAATTCTAAAATCAAGGTAAATTAGATGAAATTTTGCCCCAGTTGTGAGGTCAAACTAAAACAAGGTGATTCTGGTCTCCAATGCCCAAAATGTAATTATGTTGAGGGAAAAGAAACTAAACAAACAAAGAAATCAATTCAAGAACATGAATCACAATTCAATGTATTATCTCAAAATGAAACAGTAGAGTCATTACCTACAATCAAAATTGAGTGTGAAAAATGTGGTAATGATGAAGCAGTTTGGTGGATGCTACAAACCAGAAGTGCAGATGAACCTACAACTCAATTCTATAGATGTTCAAAATGTAGACACACTTGGCGTAATTACGCATAACGTTTAACTGGAACATAAAACTCAAAATAATTAGTTTGACTTTCGAAGCAAAAACAAGTGGTTCAGATGATCTAAAAGCTATCATCTCAGCTATATCTACACTTGTAGAGGAAGCTACTTTTGTTGCAACAGCAGAAGGAATTACTTTTAGAGGAATGGATCCATCACATGTAGCTTTAATTGATATCTCTTGGCCTAATTCTGCATTTGAAAAATATGAATGTGATAGTGATATAAAATTTGGAGTTAGAATAGATGAATTTTCTAAACTTATCAAAAGGGCTGATAAAAAAGATAGTATAGAAATTAGTATTTCTGAACAAAACATGTTACTTGTAACAGTTGGTAAAAATAAAAAATATAAAATGCGTTTAATTGAAAGCTCTGCAACTGACACACCATTACCAAAAATTCCGTATGATTCTAAAATTACTTTATCCTCTTCTAAATTTGACAAGATTTTGGGCGATGTACAAGTTGTATCTGATTATCTGACTATTCATACGTCTGATTCTAAAGCAGATTTTTCTGGAAAAGGTGATTCAGGTGAAGTTGTAATTGATCTCGAAAAGGATACGGAAGAAATAGGTGAAATCTATTCAAAAGAGGACAGTATTGGTACGTATAGCCTCGAATATCTTAACCCTGTAGTTAAAGCGGTAGGTGCAAACGCAGGTCAAATTACATGTGAATTTTCCAGTGCAAAACCTCTAAGAATTGAATTCAAAGTAGCAAACATAGGCAGAATCCACTTTTATTTGGCTCCGCGAGTAGAAAGTTAAAGCATTTAAAGATTAACTGATTCAGGTATTTTGAATTGAGACTCGTTCTAAAATATGGCGGAACATCAATTTCATCCGCTAAAGATATTCAAGCTGTTACAAATTACATTAATTCATTATCCAAACATAATGAAATAGTAATAGTTTGTTCTGCAATTAGTGGTACCACTGATGATTTAATAGAAATATCCCAATCCATAAAAAAAGAAAATAAAGACAAGGCTGAACAACTAGCATCAAAAATTATCAATAGACATAAACAACTTGCAAAACAAACAATCAAAAAATCAACAATTAGAAAAAAATTATTAGAAAAATTAGATGTGGATTTTCGAGAACTTGTTGCATTAATTGAAGGCATTGTACTATTAGGAGAAGTAACCCCTAGATCAATGGACTATTTGATTTCATTCGGCGAACGTCTTTCAATAAAATTAATCTCTTTTGCAATTAATGATATAGGTAAAAAATCAATATCTCTAACTGGTAAAGAAGTTGGAATTGTTACTGACTCAAATTTTGGAGAATCTAAACCATTAATGGACACTACAAGATTAAGAGTTTCTAAAACTATTGACTCACACTTTTCTAAGAAAATAATTCCCGTAATAGGTGGATTTACCGGAGCAGATCAACATGGACATGTAACTACATTTGGTAGAGGAGGTTCAGATTATACAGCAACAATTATCGGTTCTTGCATAAAGGCTGATGAAATTTGGTTAATGAGCGATATAGATGGATTAATGACTGCAGATCCAAAAATTGTTAAAAATGCCAAATTACTCAAAGAGGTTTCTTACATAGAAGCAATTGAAATGGCATTATTTGGAGCTAAACAAATTCATCCACGAACATTTGAGCCATTATTAACAAAAAAAATTCCAATGAAAATAAGAAATTCCTTTAATGTAAAAAATGAAGGAACATTGGTAACTGATTCTCACTCAATATCTACTAAAAATACTGTAAAATGTGTGAGCAGTATTCGACACAATGGATTAATCGATATACGTGGAGGTAGTATGGTTGGTACTCCTGGGACCGCTGCAAAAATCTTTGCAACTCTTGCTAAATCTGGAATAAATGTAATGATGATCTCTCAAAACCCATCAGAATCTAGTATCACTATTGTAGTCAAAAATACCGATCTTGACAAAGCAGTTAACGTATTAGAAATGGAACTTTTAGGAAAAATAATCAAAAAACTTGAAGTAACTACTGATGTTGCAATTATTGCGCTTATCGGTTTAGGTATGCGAGGTACTGTGGGTGTTGCATCTAAAGTCTTTGGAGCAATAGAGAAAAACAAGGTCAATGTTGCAATGATTACTCAAGGTTCATCAGAACTAAATCTTGCATTTGTTGTTAAAGATTCTGATTCTAATGTGGCAGTTCAGGCTTTACATGACGCATTTGAACTTGATAAAATTAACTAAAAATAAAATCATTTAAGGGAAACAATTTCAAAGAATTTCATTGAATAGATTAGTTATTGTCTTAATTCTAGGTATTTTTATCACAGGAATTCTTACAGTTTCATTTATTTCTGATAATTTTGTTGATGCTAATTCCACAAAAAAGATTAATTTTACTAAAACAATTACATCCTCTCAAGATCCAGGACAGGGACATCAAAATCAACAATTAGTACTAATTCTCTCACCAAACGAAGGTACTCTTTATGATGGTTCAATGACATTTACATCAAGTGAACCTGTAGAAATTGTTGTTTTGCATGAAATTAATAGTAATGATGCAAAAGGACAAACTACATGGACTATAGATGGAAATACAATTTACGCAATATCCATAATTGATCTTAAAACTAAATCTGATTCTTTTGAATTTACAGGAGCTGCTTTGGCACTACACTCTCTTAATTCAAAAGAATTCACTGCTACCGTCAGTGTTGATGGTTGGATCAGGGGACAACCAACTGAAGTAATTATGCAAAAAATCGAAGTACAAAAAGAACCATCATCATTATTATCAAGAACAAGTATTGCTGCAACCATTCCAATGCATGAGGGATTCTATAACGGTGATTCAATTTTTTACATTATAACAGATTCTAGTCAGAAAGGATATGCCGAAATGATTACTAAAAAACAAGGTTGGAAAGTTGAGATTGCTCCTACAATTGAAAAAATATCTGAAAATACTCTGCAAAAAATATTTATTTTTAAAAATGGAGTTAAAGGAGACGGAATATATGGACATCAAAAAGAAATTTTTTCTAGTACACCATCTCAAGAATTAGAATACATTGCTCTAAATTCTGTTATTGAAGTTACATGGAAAAAAGGTCAAAATGCAATAATTCTTGAATCATCTGAAGAAGTAATTAAGGCAGAAAAAGATGGAAGAATTGAATTTAATAAAACTGGTGTAGTAATTAATACACCTCAAATAATCTGGCCTAATGGACAGATGTTAGTAAGAGATGATAAAGAAATCACTGATGATTTGACATTTGGTGGTGGTCAAATTACTGAAATTAACAAAGATGAGATGACAGTAACATTTGTTGCTCATCGTCAATGGGGACCAGATGGAAAAACAATCTACTACATTGTAACTGATGCAACACCTTCTGGTCCAGCTAAAATGATGGGTGTTCCATTCTCACCCAAATCTGAAAATCTAATTACAAATTCTTCCACAGTTGATCTATTTCAATTCCAAAATGGGATTAAAGGTTCAGGACCTCTAGGATTTCAAGCAGGAATAGCTACAGTAAATTCTGATCATGAAAATTATAGTCCTATATGGCGTATACATATTATTGAATGGAATAATCCAGAAAATGCAAAAATTCTTGAAACAATATCTGATATTAATTCATTTAAAACAAATGACCTAATTTCAGTCAGTTTAGCCCGTCCTATGAATAGTCATTACATAGTGAATAGTCCCCTCATAGATCCATTTCAATAAAAAATAAAATCACTAAACGGATAAATTACTTGAAAGAAAATTTATTGTATAATTGACTGGTAAACTCTACATTGTTGGTGTTGGTCCTGGGCATCATGATCATATGACATTCAGAGCTAAAGAAGTAATTGAAGAAAGTGATACAATCGTAGGATATGAGACTTATGTCAATTTAGTCCAAGATCTTATTGAAGGTAAAACTGTTCATCGCTACGCAATGACGCAAGAAGTTGAACGTGCTCATCAATGTATTGATCTAGCAAAATCTGGAAAAATAGTCTCACTTGTTTCAAGTGGTGATCCAGGAATTTATGGGATGGCAGGATTAATCTATGAAACACTTGCAGCATCAAATTGGAATCCTAAAGATGGTTTACAAGTTGAAATAGTTCCAGGTGTTTCTGCTTTAAACTCATGTGCATCAATAATTGGTTCACCATTAATGACAGATTTTGCAGTTGTAAGTATGAGTGATTTATTGGTACCATGGGAAATAATAACAAAAAGAGTTGAAGCTGCAGCACAAGGTGATTTTGTAATTGTGATCTATAATCCGGCAAGCAAAAAAAGAATACATCAACTATTAGATACAAGACAAATTCTTTTAAAATACAGAAAACCTACAACGCCTGTGGCAATAATCAAAGGTGCATTCAGAGATTCACAAACAATTGTTATGACAGATTTAGAAAATCTTCCGAATCATTCTGATCAATTAGGAATGATTAGTACAGTAATTATTGGAAATTCGTCAACTTATACCTACAAAGATTTGATGATAAATCCTAGAGGCTACAAATCAAAATATAATTTAGAAGAACAAACAAATCCAAATCTCAAAATCTAATAACTTTTCTTAATTGCTTCAAACAATTCTTCGCTTAGGTTTAACTTTTCACGAATTGGTGAAATCACCTTAACTAGGTACTCTCCAACAGTTTGTTTAAGATCGGTTGGATGTAATTTTTTCTCAGCAAAATCAGATTCTAGTTGATTATAATCTGTATATGTTGTATTTCCACCAAATTTCTCTGGTCTTTCTACTTTGATTTCATTAAATTCATGAAAGATAACATGTCTTGAAATTTCTAATAATGGATTATTCTGAATATTTGCTTCTTCACACCATGCTTTTTTGATTTTTGTTCTTATTTCATCATCTGAATTATGAATAAAAACTCCAGAATTTGGATCTGATTTACTCATTTTTCCTAAAATTTGTGAGTCATTCGTATCTGCTGGTTTCGAAAGACCTGGTAATAATTTATGATGAACTGCAACTGGAACTTTCCATTTCATTTTTGGAAAAATCTCTCTAACTAACATATGGATCTTTCTCTGATCCATACCCGCATGAGCTATATCTACATCTAAAAAATGAATATCCACTGCTTGCATTGGCGGATACAATAATTTTGCAAGATCTATTTTTTCTTCGTCTTCTGAGCGTCCCATAATAGTAAGTGTTCTCATTGTTCTTGCTAGTGACATATGTTTGGTAAATTTCACAAGCTCCGACCAATACTCTGTTTTTTCTTGATAAAGATCAGAACCCAAAACAATGTTTGCCTCAGGACATACCAACTTGAAAGCATCTCTGTAATATTTTGAGACTTTAGAGATCATATCCCAATCTCCTCCTAATTTATCATTGATCAGAGTATGCCAGTCTGCAAGAAATACTGTACATTTTACACCAGCTTTGACAAAATCATTAATCTTGAAACCCGTGCTGATTAAACTCCCTAAATGCAAAAATCCTGAAATCTCTAAACCAATGTAATGTTTTGGGGATGAATTTGTTTTGAATAATTCAACTAATTCATCATGTGTGACTATTTCTTCTGTAGGTGGTCTTTCAATTAATTCAACTTTTTCAGTGATGTCCAAATCAAAACAACTTCTGAGATGTAGGTCTATAAAGTTATTTGAAATAATAGTTTAGTTGGAATTTGCAAGATTTGAAATAGTCAAGTGACTATTCATTATTATGACACTTGAAGAAGGATTAGAACTCATTAAAAACTACAAAAAAGTTTTACAAAAATTTCTAGATACATTACCTGAACAAGCAGTACAGATAGGCTCTGAAATGATTAAAACTCTAACAATAAGCTCAAAAAATGAGATTGCAAATTTAGAAGCAATAGAAAAAGCACTAAAACACATACCTAAACATGAATCAGGTTTATCCGAGTGATTCGAACTAATTTTTATTATTCATTGGTTAATCAAATGTAGGAATTGACTAAAATTATGATTGAAGATAAATGGCAGCGAGGAGAACGAAGAATTATTACAATAATCGAAAAATTTACAACTTATAAAAACTGGATTTCCTTCATGCAATTATCAATAGAAGCAAAAATTGAACATCAAACATTAACTAATTATATTGATCTATTAATCAAACGAGGTATTATTACAGAATATCGAGGAAAAAATAAGTCAAGACTATTTTGTATATCAGGACATCACGATGATATTGAATATAATGAAAAATTTAGAACTTTTACGCAAAAAGATTCAATGAGTAAAGAAGAAGCATATGAAGAACTCTCTAAACTATACAAATTAGGAATAGATGATCTCTATCATAAATATTAACTAGTAAACAAATTAAATTTCCAAAAATAAATTTATTAAAAAATATTTTAATTAATCTCGTTTTTTGGAAAATAAAATATTTAGTAAATACCTTTACTTGCAATTTTTTCTATGTTTTCTTAGATCTTCTGAAGAATCAAATTCTGTACCACAAGCTCTGCATTTTTCCTTTTTCTTATTGTGTGCAACTTCTTGATGTTTTTTTAGTCTTTCTGGATCAGAAAGTACAGTTCCACATTTTTTACATTTTGTTTCATTAGAACTACCAAATAATCCCATGTTTAGTATAGTATTACCTAGTAGAAAAACTAGTTTTTCCATTGAAAATCACTCAATTCTAAAAAAATTCCTGAAATAAACAAAAACCATTACCATTAACAGATTTTCTTTTGCGAATACTTTCATAGGTGAAAATATGAACAAAATCATGGTTTCTAAACAATTTGAGGAGCAATTTTACAAATTTTGTACTGATAATAATATTGAATGGGATGATGCGAAAAGAAAATGGAGTAAACCATTTCATCCTAAAATAAAAAATATTTGGATTCAATCTGATGATGGAGATCTTCTAAACTCTATACGTCCAAAAGAAAAAGGATACTATGATTCTAAATTTTTAGGATGGGAACTTGGGGCCATAAAGAAAGAATATTGTTTTTGGTGTGGTAGAATTATAGAGGCAACAAGAAAAAATGATCCACATTCAGAAACAGTAAAATTTTGTAATTCATCTCATAGAAAGGCATTTGGTAAAGTAAAAGCTGATCAAGAAAAATTAGCAAAAATGTTTGTATCTAAATGAATATTTTTAATCTATAGTTTCTGGTTCTTCTAAACTTTTTCTTGGTTTAGTACTAAGATAAAATGCATGAGCAGAAATGATAAATGCTGCAAGGAAAACTTTTGTTGCAAAAACTAAATTCCATGGTCTATCTGGATCAGGATATGCAATTGATAACATGTCAATATTAGGAACATTACCTTTAATCATACCTGCAGTGATCTCTGCATTTAAGACTGTAAAATTGTATAATACTTCATACAGTGTAATAATTGCAAATCCTAACAACATTATCTGAAGTAATGCCATTTTCCAACCAATAATTTTATTTCCCGCAGTTCTTCTCCATCCTATTCTTGTAACACAATACCACCCAATAATTGTAGAAAAAAATATCCATGTTGAAACCCTTGAAAAATTTTCAAATGGTATGAAAGTATTTTGTATTGCTTCTCCCATTACATATGTTCCATTTTTGATCCATTCTATCATAGTGACGTAAACTCCAAAAACAAGACTTGAAACCATGATGAATCCACAAATATAGAAAATGTATAAGTAAACTTTGTAACCATCATCTGATTTTTCAAGATGACTTTGATTCATCATGCGAATTTCCTAATTTTGAAATATAAAAATTCATGCCTATTTCATGAGATTTATAGACTAGTTTTAAAGAGAATATCTGTTGAAAATTGCAATCAATGTTCCATTTGTAGGTAAAGATGAAATCGCTGCAGTTACATCCATTCTTAAAAATGGTGCACTTACATCAGCAGCTAATCATGGAGGAGAACACGTACAAGCATTTGAGAAATCAGCATCACTCTTTTTAAAATCAAAATATGTTATTGCTGTAAATTCTGGTACAGCAGCTTTACAAGCCGCACTTTATGCTTTGGATATAAAAAAAGGAGACGAAGTACTAGTTCCATCATTTACATTTGTTGCAACAGCTAATTCTGTAATGTCTACTGGGGCTAAACCTATCTTTGTTGATATACTCAAAGAAAATTATACTATGGATCCAGATGATCTACAAAAAAAAATTACAAAAAAGACTAAAGCAATAATACCAGTTCATCTTTATGGAAATGTAGCGTTTATTGATAGAATCTCAGAAATTGCTAAAAAACATAATTTACCAATAATAGAAGATTCTGCACAATCATTAGGTTCTACATACAAAGGTAAACATGCTGGAACTTTTTTTGATTTAGGTTGTTGGAGTATGTATCCTGCAAAAGTAATGACTTCCGGAGAAGGAGGATTTATTGCAACAAATAATAAAAAACTACGAGATAAATTATTAATGATTAGAAATCATGGAATGGTTCATGGATACGATACTCGAATATTTGGATTAAATCTGAGATTACCAGAAATTAGTGCTGCAATTGCAACAATACAAATGAAAAAACTCCCTAATTTTCTTAAGACAAGGCAAAAAAATGCAAATCTTTTATCAAAATTAATTTCTAATTTGGATATTGTACTTCCACATCAACGAAATTATGAAAATGTAAATTGGTATCTTTACACAATAGCTACATCAAAAAGAGATAAAATTTTGAAAAAACTTAATGAAAAAGGAATTGGTGCAGCTTCTTACTATCCAATCCCAGTTCATAAGACACCATTTTACCAACAAAAAATTAAACTTCCAGTAACCGAATGGGCGTCATCTCACGTTTTATCTCTCCCAATACATCCTAAAGTTACTACTAAAAATATTGAATTTATCGCAAAAACTCTTCGTGACATACTAAATGAATAGCATTGGAAATGTAATTGGAGAATTATGCAAAGTCATATTACCAATTCCAGAAGAATCATACCTAGGAAATACTGATTCTTCGATAGCGGTTTGTACGCTTTCAAGCATGGACTTGCTTAAAAAAATTTCAAATTCTGACATTTTAAATCATATTTCAATTGCTGGAAGGCTACTTTCTGAAAATAAAGGAATTGATTCTATCATTAAATATGTTAATCAAAATAAGAAAATTAAAACCATTATAGTTTGTGGAAAAGAAGTTTGGGGTCATAAAGCCGGTCATTCTTTATTTGAATTACATAAAAATGGAATTGATAATTATGGGAGAATAATCAATTCAACTAGTCCCGATCCCTTTCTTACTGTAACTGAATTAGAAATAAATTATTTTCAAAATGAAATTAATCTTGTAAATATAATCAATGAAACAAATTTTGACACAATTAAAAAATTTGTAATCTAGTAACCTGTTCTTTGTCTTTCTCTATTGATCTCATTTTTCTTCTTGTATTCTTCAAGAATATCGTCTGGAGTCAAATTTAGTTCTAATGATGCCTGAATCACAAAATGCCAGATATCAATTAACTCCTCCCTTGCTTCAAATACATTAAATGGAATTGGAGTTTTCCACCATTTCCAATTTGTAGTTCTTTGTAGTTCTACTGCTTCATGCATAATTGCAGTACATAGCGCAGAAATTCGTCCTTCAGAATCTTTTGGATATCTATCTAGTTTCATCATCTCTGATAGATCCTTTTGTAGTTTGAATATAGTTTCTAAACGATCTTCTTTTTCAGACATATCTTATGAGTATTCAATTCATCTGCAGAAATAATCTAACTTAAATCTTTTTAGAAACGAATCATTTTTTCATACAGTTTGACTCGTTTTGTAATATCTGATTTTTTAATCTGGAGTAACCCATCTAATCCATATTTCTCAACAGCAAAAGAACCTAAAACATTTCCATAGACTACAGCTTTTTTAATATCTGATAGGTTAATTGAATTTTTACTAGCTAAATATCCTATCATGGCACCTGCAAATGAATCACCTGCACCAGTCGGATCTACTACATCCTCCAATGAAAATCCTGCAGATGGAAATACCACATCATCAAAAAACATCATCGATCCATGCTCACCTTTTTTAATAATTACATATTTTGCACCCCACCCCATCATCTTTTTTGCACATTTGATCAAATTGAATTCTTTTGTTAACAGTTTAGCTTCTTCATCGTTTATCACAACTGCATCTACCGATTTAATCATCTTAATTACTGATTCACGTTTTGTAGATATCCAAAATTCAATAGTATCACACATTGAAAATTTTACTTTATCGAATTCTTTGATAAGAGCAGAATTTTGATCAGGATCATTATTTGCCAAGTATACAAATTGTGACTTTTTATATTCTTCAGGAACTGTTGGCTTGAAATCTGCAAGTACGTTAAGCTCAGTCTTCAAAGTTTCTCTTGAGCTAAGTGTTTTATCATAACTTCCGTCATAACGAAAAGTTTTCCCCTCTTTTATGGTCAATCCCTGTAAATCAAGATATTTTGATAAAATTTTATGATACTCATCAGGAAAATCTTTTCCCACTACAGCTATTAATCCAGTATTTACAAAATTACTTGCTGATATAGCTGCAAACGTTGCCGCTCCACCCAAAACATCTTTTAAAATTTTTTTTGGAGTTCTTATAGTATCTAATGCAGTTGAACCAAAAACGGTTAACATTCTTTAAAAAACTAATTTGGATGTATAAATTCTCTTGCCTGTTCTTCTGTTGGATAAAATACAAAAGGCACATCAATAGATGCAAAAATTACATTATATTTTGTAATTCCACTTATCTTTACTGTTGATACTTTTTGTGAATCTACATTAGAATCTCTTAAAAAAGTACCGCTTACCGAACTACTTCCTAATGCTGGAAGTACAAATGATTCTATCTCTCCTTTTCCAATCATTTCATCATTTGCTATTACAAAAAACTCTGTTTTACCTGCTGTCAAAACCAGCAATGAGGGATTGGTAAATTCTAATTCAACATTATATGTTGAGCCCTTTTCGTTCTTCTCAAGGAGATTGCTCTGTGTAATTGTCACGCCTATTTGTGAGGCTGACGCGTATTGAGAATATCCAAAAAGACTCATTCCTATAACAAATATTATGATTATTCCCTTTACTGAGGCTCTCATACCTCATTATCTCGAAATTGCTTTTTAACTCGATAGGAAAAAAATCCAATTTAT
>CALKVM010000029.1:0-17816 GCA_938049695.1 uncultured Candidatus Nitrosoarchaeum sp.
ACACCTTCTACTGCAACACTGCTTTTCTTTGTTAATACTTTGGATATTTTACCGTCTACTCCTTTGAATTCCCCTCTTACAATTTTTATGCTATCTCCTTCGATAACTCTTACACTTTTTTTACCGTATTTTTTACGAAGATCCTCTGATAACTGACTACCTAATTGTTTACTTCTTGTGTGGAATGTTGCACGATAAATCAACTTATTGCGCATTTTTGTTGGTTTCATTTTATACCACCATTGATGCCAAGTTAGCTATTCTTGGCCATTTTTCTGAAGCTTCTGCTGCAACTGGTCCTTTGATGTCAGTTCCTTTGACTTCTCCTTCTGGAGTTATCAAAACTGCTGCATTGTCTTCAAAGCACACTCTTACACCGTTTAATCTACGAACTGCATATTTTTGTCTAATTATTACTGCTCCATACACCTGTTTTCTTAATTCAGCTGGACCTTTTTTTACAACAACATTACAAAAATCTCCAACTGCACCAGCTGCTAATTGTGCATGCCTGGTTTTGTGTCTTTGCACCATTACTATTTCTAAAATTTTTGCACCCGTATTATCTGCACATACAACTCGTGCACCAATAGGAATTGCTCTTGTGACATAAGGGCGGAATTCTGCTACTCCTTTCCCTGCTTGTTTTGCCATTATGCTTTAACCTCAACAACAACATATGATACTGATTTTGATATTGGTCTGCATTCTGCAGTTAATACATGATTACCTGTTTCAACATCCATGCATTCAGGCACATGAGCATGAATTGTGTTTTTACTTCTTGCGTATCTTTTGAATTTTATGTAGTATATTGGTGATTCTTTTTGTAGCGTAATTGTTTGCTTTGCTTTATTGCTTGTAACTTTACCATCAAATAATTTTCCTCTTATTGACAATTTACCATGAAATGGACAGTGTTCATCTGTGCATTCTCTACTTGGTGCTTTTACTTTCAATCCAATGTTTAGTGTCATGCTTTTCCTCCTATTCTATCAAATGATCTTTTTGCGATTTTTGAACCGTTTAAAATAACCTCTTTGTTATCTACTGAGAATTTCCAAATGTTATTTGATTTTGCAATCATTTTAGTTCCATTTGCGGTGTTTATGGTAATCATTGATTTTGTTTCATCTGTTATCGTTCCATTTAATCCTATGATTTGTGAATTTGATGACTCTATAATCTCAGTGCGTAATCCAATTAATTCATGTGATGTGATGTTTTCTGCAGTAATCATTTTGTTTTCGTCTCGTTTAATCTGGTCATCATTCTTGCAATATCGTGTCTGAGTGGTTTTAGCTTTCCACTTTCTTTTCTTAATGTACCTTTTGAACCGTCTACTCTTAATTTTGCAAGTTCACTTCGTGTTTCTTGAATTTTACTTTTAAGATCTTTTTCATTTAATTCTCTTATTGTTTTCATAGTTAATCGGGTCATTACAGTAATTTAGCCTCCTCTTCTTCTAATGTTTCAAGTTCTTTCATTTTTTCTTCTTCTATTGCAATTTGTTCAGATTCCGTTCTTGCTTTACGCTCCACTTCTGTTTCGTCTCTCATCTTTCCACTGTCTGTATCTTTGACTTGCTTTACTTTCTTTGGTTTTTGAGTTTTTAATTCAAATTCTGGAATATTTTTTTCATTTATTGCAATTCTTATTCTGATTCCAATTAACCCCATGGCAGTTCTTACATGTACGATGTCCTCATCTACAATTACTTCTGCATGATGTCCTGCTCTTGGTAGAATTCCTGCAGTATGTTTTTCAAATGCAGAACGATCTCCTCGTAATTTTCCTGAAATTGTTATTTGAACACCCATTGCACCGTTTTCCATGATTTGTTTTAATGTCCACATTGTAGCTCTTCTAAATGCGGTACCACGCTCTAAGTGTGATGCCATTCTATTGCACATTACACTTGGTGAAAGTTCGGGTTTGGCAATTTCTTCTACTGCTATTTGTGGATTTTTTAATTTAAAGTCTGTTGCAAGTTTCTCTGTTAGTTCTCTAATTCCGGAACCTTTTCTTCCAATGACTATGCCTGGTCGTGTTACATGAAGTACTACTCTTGTTCCCATTGGTGTTTTTGAAATCTCTGCATGTGAAAATCCTGCATCTTTGATTGCAACTCTTAGATAATCTTTGAGAAGCATCATGTTGTAATTATCTTTGATTACATTTTTTACTGCTGACATGTTATATCTCCTGTGCCACCAATTCTACATGTGTCAACACATTATTTTTTGGAGTGGCTCTTCCCATTGCTCTTGGAATAAATCTTTTCACAATAGTTCCTTTGTGAACTGTGGCATTTACAATTCTTAATCTATCTAAATCCATTCCTTTGTATTCTGCATTTGATTCCAAGTTGTCCAACACCTTGATGAATTCTTTAACTGTTTTTTGTGGATATCGTCCGGACATCATTCCAGGATCTGATCTATGTCCGACTTGATTATTGAATCGTCTAAACGCAATTGCTCTTTCTTTGTTGATTACGGCTTGTAAGTAATCACGTGCTTTTTCAATCGAAAGTCCTTTTATTGCAACAGCTACTTCACGAGCATGTTTGTGTGAGATGTCTTTTTCTCTTAGCGAAGAACGAACATGCTTTGTTGCATCAAAATTTTGAAATGCGTATTTGAATCTGCCCATATCAATCACTTTAGTGGTACGTAGAGACTGGATCTTGATGCTCCAACGCCTGGTGCACCATGTGAGACTCTTTTGTTTGTAATTACATATTCGCCCAGATAATGTCCGATCATTTCAGTCTTTATTAGAACTGGAGTGAATTCCTTTCCTGAGAAAACATTGACTGCAACGCCTACCATGTATGGTAGAACAATTAAATCTCTAGAATGAGTTTTGATGGGATTCTTTGGTTTTCCTGCTTTTGCAGATTTTATTTCTTCAATCAACTTTCTCTTATCGTCTGTAATTCCTCTGGTAAGTGATCGTCTTTGTCTTGAATTAAATATTTTAAATAATTTCTCTAACGACATGTTGTCTAGCTCTTCTTTTTGCAATCCACGATATAGAAATTCTTTGACCATCTTATTTCTCCTCTGTTAGTACTGATGAAGTTTTATTGTCCATATTATAGCATTCCTATCTTTGTGGCTAAATCTCTGGCTTTTTCTGTAGTTTCAAATTGAACAAATGCTTTCTTTCCATAAATTGTTCTTGCTGTGTTTACATTGGTGACTTTTTGATTGTACAATGTAACTACAGCTTCTATTATCTGTGGTTTACTTGCTGATCTATCTACAATAAAACAAATTTTACTTTCATTTTCAATCATAGCAAATGTTTTTTCAGTGATATATGGTTTCAAAATGATTTTACTTGCTTGTTCTACATTCATCTTGTTTTCACCATTAATTCTAGATGTGTTGATTTTATTTTTGCAATTTCTTCTATTGCTGCTTTTGAATATACTGTTAATCTGATAGGATCAGAACCCGGTGCTAGATCTAACACACTCAAGTCTTTAACTGCCCTTGCTTCTACCCCTGGTAGTGCACCACATGCTTTGCTTAATTTTGATGAATCTTTTATAACAAACAATACACTCTTGCCCACTTTTTTACTTCTTCCTCTGAGTGAAGCTTTTCCTGTACGTGGTTTTCTTGCTTGTAGTCTTTCTACATCTTTCATTAGTTTTAGATCCTCTAATATTTTGGAAATTTGACTTGCTTTTGAAATAGATTCTATATCATTTGATACTATTATTGGAAATGATTCTATGCCTTCTACTTTATGACCTCTTGACTGTATCAAATCTTTTGATGCAGTTGCAGCAATTGCAGAACACAATGCCAGTTTGTTTTCTTTTTTATTTAATTTCTTGAAAATCACTCTATCTACATTTGGAGGATGAGCTTGTCTTCCACCTCTTACTGATGCAACACCACCTGCTTGACCTTGTCTCCCACCACCCCCACCTTTCATTTTTGCAATACGTGCTGTATGCTGTCCTGTTGGTGGATCATTTGATCTTGCTACAACATCCATGCCTGCAGTTGGATGTCTCCCCTGTCTTTGGAATTTATGTGAAGTTAGATTTGTGAATGCTTTATGAATCAATTCTGCTCTAAATGGAGTTGAAAATATTAATGGTAATTCCACTTCGCCATCTTTAATCCCTGTTATTGTTAATGCAGTTGTTTTCATCATATTACTACCTCTAAAACATTTGGCTTGGTGATTTTTACTGGTGCATTTCTAATTTGACTTCTTAGTTTGATTAATCTTCTGTATGTCCCTGGCACTGAACCTTTTAGAATTATGAAATCTCCTTTTACTAAACCAAAATGTTTGTATCCACCAGCTGGGTTTATTTTCATTTGATTATTTTCTGTATTGCCCATTACCATGATTCTTTTATCGTATTCTGTCCTTTGATGGAATCCCATCTGACCTGCTCTTGGAACTGAATACATTACGTTTGATGGTGAAATTGGACCTAATGATGCAACTTCTCTTACTGTCTTTCTTGATTTGTGTTGTTTTTTCTTGACTCCGAATCTTTGTATTACTCCTTGCCAACCCTTGCCTTTTGTAATTGCTGCAACATCTATAGTTGCACCTATTTCAAAAATCTGATCAATTTTAATTTCTTTTCCTAATAATTCTTTAACATGTGCAAATTGTTTTTTTACATCACCACCACTAACTAACGCTTCAAAAATGTAAGGCTTTTTCTGTTCTAGTCCTGCAGCACGCGGTGACACTGCAACTATTGCAAAAATTTCTTTAACTCTGCCAAGTATTTTTTCTGCATTTTCAACTGCACCTTCTTTATTTTTTAAATTAATTTCTTTTGAGATACTTTTTGGAAATTCATTTGCATATACATCAAATTCTGCATGTAGTCCATAATGATCTTTTGAATAACCTCTAATTCCTAATATTGAAACTGGTGGAGTAACTAAAACTGTTCCAAGACTTACAAGTTGTTTTCCTGCGTTTGGAGTCTTTTCACGATCATCTATAGTCACTATTTGGACACATCCTGCCTTGAAACCACAATGTGCTAAAATTTTTGGCTCGTCTGAATCGTTTTTTGGCCATGTTCTAATTCTTGCTTCCATGCTTTTGGCACGTCCTCTTGGATAGTATGCAGCACTTCCTCTACGTGGTTGCTCGTATTTTCTATGACCCATGGATAAATCGAAATCGTCTTCAACCGTCTAATAAACCATGTGAGATATCGTTAACCCGTTAAAATTTCTGGGTTAACGAACTATTTCAATTATGATCATGGTCCTATCCAATTATTTACAAAATTCCAAATGGTTATTCCACCAATGATTATTCCTATTGCTCCCAATCCAATTGCTAAAATTAAGAAATTTCTTTTTTCAGCCATGTTTTTGTTTTAATTTATTTTGTATGCGTTAATTATTGATAATGTTCCTAAAAGTGCTTCATCCAAACGCACTGTTTCAGTTGCTTGATTTGGAAAAAAATTCAATATTTTAGCGTTTTGAATATTTTTCATTTTCCCACCAAGTATTTCATGGACTCCTTTTTCGGGCGAACCAAAAACTACTAAAATTGGAATATCTGAATTTAGGTATTTTACCAATTGTTCTTTTGTGGCAGTCCTTCCTTTCTTTGATGTGATGATTGTGTTTCCTTGCCATTCAGTTAATAATGAAAACAAGTTAGCTCTTTCTTTTACTGCAAATCCCCAATATGCTGGAGCTTCACTTCTTTGAATTTCTTTAACTGAAAAATCCGGATATCCTGTTTTGAATTGAACAGTTACTCTTTTACCTACATTTTCTTTTCCAAAAAATGGTATGAACTCATTGATTCCCACATCTACGAATCGTTTACCTTTAATGCTTACTACAACTCCTTCTCTTACATCTCCGGCGTTTATTTTTTTAGGATTTGCCGGAGTTGAGTGGCTAGGAATTTTTAATGGTAGTAAAACCCCTGCAAACTTTAATTCATTCATTTTTGGAAAAAGCCTTCTCCGTAAAAATTGAGGTGTCTCTAAATATTTTAAAATAGTTACAAGTAAATTTCCATCTTCTTTGTAGTTTCCTTCTTGATAAACATAAATCGTATCAATTTTAAAAATTGCACAGGCTCTAGCGAGCACAGATATTTTTCTAGTTTTATCAAGTTTTAAGGATTCATCAGACAGTGATGATTCTGGAATTGCAATAGATATTTTCAAAGTAATTTAATCACACATGTAGTTGTAATATGTTATTTCTTTTCGTGAGGATATTTTTCTTTAGCAGTTTTTGCATATTTTGCTATTTGATCATCGGATACTAGTTCGAATAAACCTGTTTTTGATTTGATTTGTGCCATTCTGATGTGACTTGTTCCTTCTTTATCGTCACTTGATAGATAAATTCCTGCAGATGCCAATACTGATGCCTCCTCTAGCGATAATTCTTTTTTATATGTTTTCTCTAGAAAATCAGTTACTTGATCTGAACCTGAACCAATTGCAATTGCATCATATGAGATGTAAGTTCCACTTGGATCTGTTAGGTAAAGCTGAGCATTATTGTTCACAACTCCACCCAAAATTAATGCAACTCCAAAAGGTCTTACTCCTGCATACTGGGTAAACTGCTGACATTGATCAGCTAAATGTTTTGCAATTGTTTCAACTTCTACGGCTTCATCATAAATCATCTTGTTACTTTGTGAAAAGAATCTTGCATTGTCTACTTGGCTCCTTGCATCTGGAATGTATCCTGCTGCAGCCACTCCTACATGATCATCGATTTGAAATAGTTTTTGAGCGACATCTGTTATCTGTAATTTTCTTGGTTTTTCTTCTACCGCAATTACAATACCTTCTTTGGTTTTAACTCCAACTGCAATTGTTCCTCTTCTTACAGTTTCAATAGCATACTCTACTTGGTATAGTCTACCATCTGGTGAAAATACTGTGATTGCTCTGTCATAACCTTGTTGTGCAGGAAGCATTTGATTTCAATGCTTTGAAAGTTTAATTAAAGCGTTACTTACCTTTATTGAAATTTACACATGATGAGAGATTAGGCTCAATTTTGTTCAAAATTCAAGAAAGTTTAATTTGACATGTTTATCTATATTGCCATGGAATTTGAAATTCAATTTTCTGGTCATGAAAATATCCGATCAAATCATCAGAGAACAATTGAAATCACAAAAGAGTCTCATCTTACTCCAAGTGGTGATTGTATTATTGGAGTAAATGCCTCTGCAAGCTGTGCTGATTTACCACATTTATTAAAAAAAAAATTACAAAAACCAAATTCAAAAGTGACTTTTTCAATCAAAGTAGGTAAACATGAATTTAATGTTGAGGGCAGAGGTCATGAAAATCTTATTCTTACTCATCTGGAAGACATCGTAATTAGAAAAAGTGATTTTGTATGTCCTAGAACATTGGCTGTGAAATGCGATAAATCCTCTGATCTTATCCCAAGAGAGATGATCTTATTGCTACAAAATCCAAAAACCCAAGGAACGTTTACCATCATAATTGATTAAATCTGTGGCGATTTTATATGACCATGTTTAATCCCTCATATGGGTTTAAAGACAAAAATTTTCATTCTAATTCCATTGATAATATTTGCTGTGCTAATTTTTGGAGTTGCAATGTATATGGAAATTTGTAAAAATTCTAGCTTGGCAATCATTGACTGCTAATACCTTTCAATAGTAATTCCTTTTCACTTATTTCCTGTTTTGGTTAAATCTGATCCAGCGAGAATTTCTTAAACTATTAGTTCCAACTAATCTCATGCAAAAACCTGTGATTGAGTTGCAAATATCCCAACAACCTACTGAAGTTGAACTAAAAAAATTACGAGAATATTTTAAAGAAATGCCACTTAATGACATTTTATCTGGTCTGAAATTTGCTAAAAATCGATGGTCTGCAAAAGACGCTGGAACATTAAAAGTTGGAAGGAAAAGCCTCATTCAAAAAGAAGTTCACTCTGTTACATCCGAACAAGCTCAATGGAGATTAAAAAATTGGAAAATGATGATTGCTAATTACCGCCGTAGAGGATACAGCTATCCTACCATATCTAGAATTAAAAAAATCTTAATTCAAAAAAGTAAAAAGAAAATAAAATAACCCTAGATTCTAATTAATCAGATCAAAACATCTGATGTTCTTCTCTGAATAATCTCGTTTTTTAGATTGTCTGGAATATCTGGTATTGATGACTTTGTTTGTCCTGCAATTACTGAATGTGCTTCTTCAAGAATTGCTAGTGTATCAGAATTGGTAACACTTCCTGTACTCATCAAGTTGCTTCCTTCCATTGAAGAGCCCATCATTACATCACCCAATATCTGTGATAAATCTTGCATAGATGATGTTGATTCTCCCATTATTCCACTAAGTGATGGACTCAATCCCTTGATTATTGACATGCATGGACTAAGTGTCACTACAACATCTCCAAGTTCAGATACTGTATTGAGTCTTAATTGAATTTGCTCCATTGCCAGTTTTGCTCCGCTTACCATGTTTTTCATCTTTCTGACCTGAACAAGTTCAGTTGCATATGCTTGAGCATATGCATTGTTGTGTGATTTTTGAGCATTAACCACCTTTACAAAAATTCCGTCATGTTTACTTTGTAATTTTTCTGTAATTCCTTCTAATTTACTAATTTGAAATTGTAATTTTCTTTGTGCCTCTTCTATTCTTGTTTTTAATGGAATGTCTGGTTTTACTCGACTCATTACTCTTTGAGAAATACTTTCCCCTTCTGTTTTATTCCATGAGTTACTTATCAAATCTTTATTTCCTCATTAGTGATGTGAAATTTTGTTTTAAATGAATTTGTCACTAATGTATGTGTAACCACAGTAACATGGGTGGGCAGTTACATGTCAACCGAAGGTAAACCCATGTGTTTAAGATCAGTGATTATTGATAATGATTTCCAGTATGTGGGATGAATATTTTTTATTGTTTACTATGCTGTATAGTCTATGTCTGATTCTACACCTTGATCTCTAAATCACCTCTTATTTTAGAATCTTAATGCAAAGACATTTCATTTTTATCTAGGCTGGAACCACTTGTAGTATGAATAAGCGATTTGTTGTAGTAATTATTGTTTTAGGCATTATTGTTACATTCGCTGTTTTGCTTGGTTCACCAGCTATTGGTGGCTTTGATAAGTTTCGATAATGACATTTTTTATCGATTTTAATATTAAAATCAAAAATTGACCCCTTAAATTATTATTGATGTGCATAAACAACTTTCTCGTTGAAACGTGTAATTGTAGTTGATGATGATGAAGATAGTCGTGATGCCCTATCTGATATTCTTGAATTCAAAGGGATCGAGGTTGTTGCAAAGGCAATAGATGGATATGATGCAGTGCAAAAGTTTTCTAAATACCTACCCGATGTAGTATTGATGGATATGATGATGCCACAATATGATGGATTTTATGGATTAGAAAACATTAAAAATATTGATCCAAATGCCAAAATAATGATAATAACTGCTGATCAAACTGAGGAAACACGTACGAAATTAAAAAAAATGGATCATGACTTAATTTTTCTTAAACCAATTAATGTTGAAAATCTAGTTAAAATGATTAATGAGTAGATATTTTTGGTAATGTTATTGTAAATGTAGTTGGATTATTTTTCACTGTTATTTTCCCACCATGTTGTTCTATGATGTTTTTACAGCTTACTAGTCCTAATCCTGTTCCAATTTGTTTTGTTGTGTATAGTGGCTCAAAAATCATATTCATGTTGTCTTCCTTGATTCCTACACCTGAATCTATTATTTCTATAATTACTTGTTCTCCCATATCTTGAATCTTTATCTCAATACTACCTGAATTGTCACCTATTGCTTCAATTGCATTTCTTATTATATTTGAGAAAACTATTTCTAATTTACCCTCATCAGCAAAAATAATTGTATCGTTTTCTTTTATTGTGATCTCGATTTTTGTTGGTATTGAAATCCATCCGATTACATTTTTAATGCATGTGGATAATGTTATTTTATTTTTTTCAATTGGCGTTTGTTTGACATAATTAAGAACATCATCAATTTGATTAGTCATCCGTACTATTGCTTTGTTGATTCGTTGGATGACCTCTTTATCTTGCGTCGAAAATTTATCATTATTTCGCAACATTGTAATTTCTACTGAACTTTTGATTACGCTTAACGGGTTTCGTAAATCATGAGATAATCTTGCAGCAAGCTCCCCAATGGCTGATAATCTCTCTGTTTTAACCAATTCAGTTGATAGTTCTTTAATTTTTATGGATTTGATCTCAACTGCATTAGCTAGTTTTGTGTTGAGTAATACTATGATGCTGGAAAAAACAACAAGTAATGTCAATAAAATTAATGAAAAAAATAACATAAAATTACTATCTACATTCAAACTCCAAAAATAGTTCAATGCAATAAGAATGATAATTGTTGTACTTATGATGAAACCAAGTACTATGTTTATTCCGTATTTGTTTAATTTCTCTGTTTGATCTTTTTTATTATTATTTTGTTCTGTGCTGTAATTGATTTTTTTAGATTTGTAAATTAAATCGTATATTGCAAAAGACCATATCACATAACTGGTTAACCATAAGATATCCACCGGATTGCCGTCATAGTATAGATCATCAATCACTAGAAATAAAAATAGATCATCTGCAACAATAAAAATTACAATTCCAATCAAGATTGTTATCCAAAATGAATTTTTCTTTGTTTGGACTGAAATAAAAATTGCGATTATCGCTGGAACTAATAATATTGTATCTACTATTGGATAAATTATTGCAATTGCTATTTCTAACGTCTCTACTTCCGAATTTACTTCAAATGTGATAATCAGTATTGGAATTAAAATTAGTATTGATATCAGACTAGCTAAAATCACATGTGTTTTCTTAATTTTATTTTGTAGTGGTTGTAAAAATATAATCAAAGAAACACCCATAAAAATTGGTGCTGCAACATAGAAAAAATCTGCGATAGACGGATATGGTTCAATTCCTAAAACATGTTTGAATAAATTCCAAGTCAGTTCAGCTGTAAACCATGAAATAAAAGAAATAGTTAAAAATAAAAGAGAATTTTTTGAAATATCCTTTATTTTATCTACTCTTGTTAGTGCCCATAATGATAAAATTATGAGTATACCTGGAATTACGGTGTACATGGGTAATGAAATATGGTCTGAAAAATATTCTATGCTCACAATGTGATTTGTTATGTATAATATCAAAAGAATAGAAATTATAGAAATAAATGTAATTTTGTTGATTGTGTTGAATTTGTTTGATTTCTCTACTGTTTTCAACTTGACTGTTATTGCCTCCTTTTGAATTTGTTCTGCATCATGATATAACATTTTGTACGTTTAAAATTAAATTTATATTTTAAATTTTTTAGCAGCTTGCTCCAAAATAGCCAGCGTATCTGTGATATCTTTTCTGGATAACCATGCAGTAACTGATATTCTTAATCTTGCTTTGTTTTTAGGAACAGTTGGATATCTAATGGGTTGGGCAAATATGCCTCTTTCAAAGAGAAATTCTCCGAAACTCATTGCTGTTTTTTCTTTACCAATTACAATTGGAATGATATGTGTTTTTGAATCAATTTGATATCCTATTTGTTTCAAACCGTTAGATAACATGTTTGTATTATTTTCTAATTTTTTCCGGTGTCTTTCTCTATTTGATTCAAATCGTTTCAATGAATATTCAACTAAAAATGATGGTAGTGCTGAAGTATAGATAAATGATTTTGATTTATTTATGCACAAATCTATCACATTATTCTGCGATGAAACATATCCTCCAAATGATCCTAAACCTTTACTCAAACTACTAATGTACAAATCAATTTTTTTTGTGACATTAAAGTAATTCGGAGTACCTTTTCCATCTATTCCAACAACAAAATCACCATGTGCATCATCGAGTATTGTAATTGCTTTTGATTTTTCTACAATCTCTGTAATTTCTTTTAGTTTTGAGAAATCCCCATCCATACTAAATACTCCTTCAGTGATAACAAATTTATTTTTGCCTTTTTGCTTGAGTTTTTTATTTAAATCATCCATATCGTTATGTTTATAAATTAAGATTTTTGCTTCTGAAAGCTTGCATGATTCAATTATACTTGCATGATTTAATTCATCACTTAAAATCAAATCTCCTTTTTTTGCAATTGCGGTAATTGACCCTAAATTTGCCATATACCCTGTAGGGTAAATCAAACTAGTTTGCTGTGATTTATGTTTTGCAAGTTTGTTTTCTAATATTTTATATGATTCATCATTACCTGAAACTAGTCTTGAGCTTGATTGCATTTGTTTTATTTTTATTTTTGTGACTGGCATTCCTAAATAATCATTTGAACAAAGGTTTAGTAGTTTTTTTCCATTGATTGTAATATGTGCTTGATTTGATTTACCATATCTTAATTTTCTATAAAGATTATTTTGTTTTATTTGCTCTAATTCCAAATCAACAAATTTTAGTTTATGATTCAATACAGCCTCTTTTGAATTGAAATTAGTCATGCGTAAATTCTTTTCTTATTTTTTAATTAATGTCTGATAATTTACATTGATGTTATAATACTTACAAGACCCACTGGTAAATAACAAGGCTCAATCTTTACGGTAAATCTTAAATCTTCATAACATACAACATAACAGATTTGGATAACAGCGTAGAAAGGATGTTAGAGGATCAAAGAAACATTGTAGACTTGGATTTATCTATAAAAAAATTGAAATTTCAAAGGAAAAATAATACACATAATACCCTAGATTCAAATACAAATGTGGAAAGAATGTTGGAGGATCAAAGAAACATTGTAGACTTGGATTTATCTATAAAAAAATTGAAATTTCAAAGAAAGAAAAAACCGCAGATTAAAGTATTTGAATCCTAGACTCATATTACATTGTAACAAAATTTGATGTGATGATTATTTTATTATTAAAACTTAATTAAAATTGATTCATTTATTTTAACTATGTTTATAATTTGATTTTTATCTCCAAAGCATTTTTTATTTTCAAAGCAAGTTGAACATACTAGCCATACATGATTATAACGACTACCTTTAATTCCCTTGTAGGTTATCTCATACTTTGGAGTATGTCTCTCTTCACAGACGTTCATTGTACTATTCCCTTTGTTTGTTGTTTTACCTTTACTAGAAAGATATTTGTCATTTGTAACAGATTATTCATTTCAGAGTCTGCTAAATAATTACAGGTCATTGTGCACTCTCCATTACTTGATTTTTTGTCTTCATGACCACATGTTTTGTCATTTTTAGCAAGTATTCAATTTCAAGATCATTGAGATGTTCACGTCCTTGATCATGGGAATTCTTTGCAACATAACCTACTTCCTGTTCTAAACTGTAAAGCGTCATGATTGTATCATTCAATATAGTGCCTCTCCTCTTTCCCAAGATAGATCAAATAATGAAGTCATCATATCTACAAGAGTTTCAGAATCAGACCACCATGCAAAAGTTTGTCGCGTTGGATGAGTTGCATTTCTCATAAATATAAGAACTTCTTTTGCATCATTAATCACAAAGCATTTGTTGTCTGAATTAGATGTGATTGTTCTAATTTTTTTCTGATCTAATTCAGAGATAAATTCAGGAGTTTTGCCTATTGGAGTGATGACCATTTGAAGATCAGATGATGACTCCTCAATCCAATCAAACACATCAGAATGATAAAAGCGCAATACATCTGTGATGCTCCCATAGACTTTGAAAGATTCTATGCTGCTATCCGTCATTTCTTTGATTTTATTAGTTATTGGACCCATACCATGCAGTAACTGCATTTTTTCAGATTTTGACTCGTCAGTCTCTACTACAAAAAATGGAATCTGTTTCCAGTTCTGAAAGAGATGCTTCTTTGTCTGCTAAATTGTTGATTCTTTGTTGTTCTTGTTTTACTAGGGTTTCAATGGCTTGCTTCATCTCCATTGCAGAATATTTTGTAGGGTGAGCCAGTTCAGCAGTTACTAACCCCAGATTTTGTAGTGAATTTACAAGATGATATGTTTCAGTTCTAGGTAATTGGAGTGCTTTTGATATCTCTGAAGCTGTCTTTGAACCGTATTTGCCTAGATAGATAAACACCTTACTTTGGTTAGATGTTAATCCAAAATTAATTAATTCATTTTTAATTCTTTCAAGAGTTAACTTGTGTTTGTATAATTCAGTATCTGAATCATTATCAAATAATGTGATTTGGTTTTCATTCATTTCTTGTTACTCCAATACTAAAATTAGTTAAAGGTACAATGGATCTTTCTAATACATGTATGTTCTTTTTTGGAACATACTTGTCAAAGAGTGATCCACATTTACACATATGATTTAGAATTTCTGTCATTAATTTAGCGTGTTGATTATTTTTCATATTGATAAAATTATTTTGTGATTAATTAAGAAATCTGTTATTTCCCAATCATGGGATGTATGATGTTACTTTTTTCATAAAATTTCCCAATCATGGGACAATCACTTTTTTCATAAAATTCTACGCTTGATTGAATTATCAAATTATGTTTTCATATGGTGTATTTGATATGAAAATTATTGTTGTTTTAGGCATCTAATCCCATCTTCTTTATCATTTTGAAATCTTTCTCAGAGTCGTTTCCACCCATTGTAAGATAACCTGATGTGATTATGCCGTTTGCCCCACTTTGCAATAACTCCTCACCTGAATCATCCAGGTTTATTTCTCTCCCACCCGAAATTTTTATCACCGATTCTGGTAATAGAAATCTGATCACTGAAAACATTTTCACAATCTCTGAATTTGCTAATTTTATTTGCAATTCCAATGGGGTTCCTGGAACCGGAACCAGTATGTTTATAGTGACTTCTTCAGGATAAAGCGCAGCTAATTCTAATGCTAACTCTAATCTCTGTTTTCTTGTTTCTCCTAATCCGATAATTCCACCAGTACATAATTCTAATCCCGCATCGCGTGCAATCTGTAATGTTTTTAGTCGGTCATCATAGGTATGTGTGGTACAAATCTCCGAAAATTTTGATTTTGAAGTTTCCAAATTATGATTATATCTTTTTACATTGAGTTCTTTGAGTTTTTTTGCTTGCTCTGGTGTAAGAAATCCTAGGCTACATTCTACATTAATTCCAACTTTATTGTTAATTTCTCTGATGATATTGCAAACTTTGTCAAAGTCTTTAGGAGATGGCTCTCTCCATGCTGCAACAAGACAATATGATTCTGCTCCTTCTTTTTTTGCTTTACTTGCTTTAATCACAACTTCTTCTGCTGTTGGTAACTGATATGTTTCAATTCCAGTGTCAAAAAATGCAGATTGACCACAAAATGAGCAATCTTCACTGCATGCATTCTTTTTAATATTGTTTAACTGTTCAACATCTACTTTATTTCCATTGAAATCTCTAGTGATCTGATTTGCAGCCATTGCCAATTCTTTGATATTTTCATCTGACACGTTAAACAGTTTTTCAGCATCATCACTTGATATTCCAATTCCAGAAAATACTTTTTCTTGACATTCTTTAATAAATTCCCATATGTCACTCATGATAGTTTGCATGAAATTACATTAAAAAAGATTAGTGGAATGAAAATCATCTTTTTGTGCGTAATGATTCATACTTTGAAAAATACTATATGCCATATCCTGTAAAGTTGATTCAGAAATTGATAATCAAATATGATTAGTAATTGATTAACTATGCTACTTGATTTTGTGCTGATTTGATGGTGTCTATTGTTCTATTTAGTAGTAAATCTAATTCTTTTTCAGATATTGCCAATGGTGGTACAAGCATGACAATATTTCCTAATGTACGAAGGTAAATTCCATGTTTTTTTCCTTCTTCAAAGAAAATTTTGTTTATCGATTTTTTAGGATTGATTGGTGTCTTGTTTTTTTTATCTTTTACTAGTTCTATTCCCATAAGCATTCCCTTGTGTCTAATGTCTCCAACTATTTCTATATCTGCTATTTTATCATAATACTCTTCAAATACTTTTGATGTTTTTTGAATTTTTTTGATCAAATTGTTTTTTTGATATAATTTTAGATTTTCATTTGCAACTGCAGCAGATAGTGGATTGCCCGTAAACGTGTGCCCGTGAAATAGATGCTTCCAATCATTAAACTCCCCTAGAAATGAATCATAGATTTTTTTGCTTGCCAAAGTTGCAGCCATTGTAAGATATCCACCAGTTAACATTTTTCCATAGACTACAATATCTGGAATGCTTTTTTGTTCTGTATACTGTATCATTGAACCTAAACGTCCAAAACCTGTTGCTATCTCATCTAATACTAGTAACACATTATATTTTTTACATAATTTACTTATTTTTCTTTGAAATTCTTTTGGGAATATTATGACTCCACCTGCAACTTGTGCACCACTCTCCATGACAAATGCCGCAATTTTATCGTCTTTGGAAAATTGCTTTTCAATCTCATCTATGCAAAAATTCTGATAATCCAAATAACTATACCCCTTTGGAATTCTATACTTGTTTGGTACTGGAAACTGTATTGTTGGGAATAACTGTTTTTTGAATTTACTAAAAAATTCTGGAACGTAACCTACAGCCATTGCACCAAATGTATCTCCATGATATCCGTTTTCTAACGTTGCAATCTTTGTTTTCTTTTTCTCCCCAATGTTATTCCAATATTGTAATGCCATCTTGAATGCAATTTCCATTGCAGTAGACCCATTATCTGAATAAAATACTCTGCTCATTCCAGGTGAGATTTTCACCAAACTCTCTGCCAGTTTTTCGGCAGGCTCATTTGTTAAATTAAACATGGATGAATGTTGGAGTTTCTTGCTTTGTTTTGTAATTGCATTAACTAATTCAGGCTTGGAATGACCCCAAACATTACACCACATTGATGCAACTCCGTCCAAAAGATTATTTCTATCTGAATCTGTGAGCCACATTCCTTTGGCCTTGATAATTTCATTAAATGAATCCCATTCACGCATCTGTGTATTTGGATGCCAAACAAAACTCTTCTTTTTCAAACGATCTCTATAATGCTTTGAGCCTGTTTGATTTTGAGTCTTTCCATGAAAAATCATGAAATAAGTCAGTTCTTATAGTAAGCAAAATAACCGAAATTGGTCTTATTTATGGTTTTAGAAACTGTCAACGCAGGTACTATTTGTGGACGTTGTGGAAAAAACGGCATGCTAACTGATAATGTAACAGGGGAAAGATTTTGCGGAAAATGTGGCTATGTTATTTCTGAAACACTACAAGACTCTGGACCTGAATGGAGATCATTTTCAAAAGAAGGTGGAGCGGATCCTACCAGAACAGGTGCCCCAACATCACTTACAATTCATGACCGTGGACTTGCTACAATCATTAATCCAATAAATAGAGACTCGTCTGGAAAACCCCTTACATCTGCTATGAAAAGCACCATTGAAAGACTAAGAACATGGGATAGCCGAAGTAAAGTACATGCGTCTGCAGATAGAAATCTCAGACAAGCGTTAAGTGAATTAACCCGATTAAAAGACAAACTTTCACTTTCTGATGCCGTAATTGAAAAAGCAGCTTATATCTACAGAAAGGCATTAGAGAAAGGTTTGGTTCGAGGACGTTCAATTTCTGCATTAATTGCATCTGCCCTTTATGCTGCATGTAGAGATACTGAAACCCCTAGAACCCTAAAAGATGTTTCAGATGCAGGTAACATTAAGAAAAAAGATATTGCAAGATGTTATAGATTATTACATA
>CALKVM010000030.1:0-17669 GCA_938049695.1 uncultured Candidatus Nitrosoarchaeum sp.
CTCAGTGTAAGAAAAAATATTCGTGTTACATGTATTGAACCAGGAGTAGTTGCAACAGAACTAACAAACACAATTACTGATGAATCATTACAAGGATTTGTTGAAAATGCTAAAAAAATGGAATCTTTACAAGCTGAAGATATTGCAAATGCCATTGTTTATGCTGTAGAATCACCAAATCATGTCAATGTTAATGAAATTTTGATTAGACCTACTACTCAAGATCGTTAAATTGTCCAACATTCCTCATGTGTTAATTCTTGGTGGGGGATTTGGAGGATTATCTGCCGCAAATGAGATTAGAAATAATCTTTCATCATCACAAATTAAGATTACAGTTGTTGACAAAAAAAATTGGTTTATGGTAGGTTTTGCCAAACTTTGGATTATTAAAGGAACACGAACATTTGAAAATTCAATAGGTTCACTAAATGAACTTACAAAAAAAGAAATTAATTTTCTAAATGAGGAAGTTCTACAAATCGATCTTCAAAATAAAAATATTAGAACTACAACTGAGATTTTACCATATGACTTTCTGATCATTGCAATGGGTGCAGTGTTAGCACCTGAAAAAATTCCAGGACTATCAGAAAATGGAATGAATCTTTATGATCATGAACAACTCACTGAAATTCATAATAAACTAAAAAAAATAAAATCTGGTAATATTGCCATATCAATCATGGGAATGCCTTACAAATGTCCCCCTGCACCATTTGAGGCTAGTTTGTTGATTGATTCTATGCTAAGAGAAGAAGGAGTTAGAAACTCTGTACAAATTCACTTCTATAGTCCATCACCAATAACATTACCTGCAGCTGGTCCAGAAATTAGCCAACAAATTCTTAATTTGATAAACTCTGAGAACATTGTTTTTCATGATTCATGCAAAATAAAATTAGTAGAAAAAAATAAACTAATTTTTCAAAATGGAGAAGCTAATTTTGATTTACTTCTTGCTATACCTCCACATGTTGCACCTAAAGTAATTTATGATTCAGGATTAGCAAAAGAAGGTGGATTTATTCCAATCAACAGAGATTGTAAAACACCATTTGAAAATGTATATGCGGTAGGCGATGTAACCACTTTGACAGTTAATGATACAATGGCTGTTCCAAAAGCAGGAGTATTTGCAGAAGGAGAAGCAATAACAGTAGCACAAAATATCATATCAAAAATACAATCTAAAGAAGAATCTTCTTTATTTGATGGAAAAGGTGGATGTTTTATTGAATCAGGAAGAGATACTGCATCACTAATCGAAGTAGATATGTTTTCAGAACCTAAACCATCAACAAAACTAACTGAATCAACAGCTGAACATCTTGATGAAAAGATACAATTTGAGAAAGAACGACTCTCAAAATGGTTATGATGAATCATCTTTTTTATTTTCTTTTGTAAGATGTTCTAAAATAGCTCTTACCTCAACACCCAAATTTTGAGAATCTTTTGCTAATTCTAATTTTTCAGGAATATTTCGTTTAAAATTCTCATCTTCTAATCTTATTTTTTGAATACAATCAAGATGGTCCTGATCAGTTGCAGAAATCTTGTGACAAATATTGCAAATTTTCATTAATCATAGATACTAACACGACGATTTAATAATTTCATTTTGTGCCTCTCACATGAGGGGTCGTAGTCTAGCTTGGTATGATACTAGTCTGGGGGACTAGTGGTCGCAGGTTCAATTCCTGCCGGCCCCATTACAATTTTAATATCTTTAGAATATCATCAAAACTTCTTCGTGTCTGTTCTTGCTTGTATGTTCTTAAAACATCAATAATTTTTTGTTTTGGTGGAATCTTGTAAATTCTTTGAACTTTTTTGGCAATACCTGAACCGATAAAAATAGCTTGAGTGACTGATGTTACATTTGATACTCTTCTATTAACACTTGAACTTTCAAAATCAATTAAAGTTGATCTTGATTTTCCAACAATAACATGTTTTGAAATACTGCTTAATTCCCCATGATCAAACCCCATCTGATCTAATCTGTAACAATCTTCTAGAATGGTTCTAACTACAAATTTTAATTTTTTAGAACTTCCTGTACCTTGTAGAGATTGTATCCAATCTCCAATTTTATCTCCTTCAAGATATTCCATTACTAAGAAATTCTTACTTACATCATATAGTTTGGGCCCAACATTTACTGTATTTACTAATCTAAGTAATTTTGCTTCACTTCGCATCTCACTTCTTTGAGAATCTATTCTTCTAATCTTCAAAGCAATTACATTATTTCCTTTTTTTGCTAAGACTACTACTCCAACATACCCCTTTCCTAAAATTTGTAAGCTACCGATTGTGGTTTGTCCAACAAATGATATTGATTTTATTTTCAATTTTTCTAATTCAGAAATTCTTGATTGAAGTTGACGTAAACTAGCTTTTGGATAACCAAGAATTTTTGAATACGGGTCTTTTATAAATTTTTTAATCGAAATGAAAGAGTTTTCCATCAGTTGAAATCAAATCTGAAATTGCCTCTTTAATTGATTTGCTTAAATTTTTGTTTCCAATAGAAACTCTGAATCCTTTCTTAAAATCATCTTGTAATCCTTTTGGAATACCTGTTTGAAGATTATTTTTTAGTAATTCTATCATGAATTTTACTACTTCATTATATTTTCTCTTTTCAAGTGATATGATTTTTTTATCATCATTAATCCACATTAATTCAGTTTTTGAAATATTTTTTGAAATAAAACTATCACAATCATTCTCTCTAAAAAATTCAGGACCACTTTTAGAATAATTTTTTGGAATTTTAGTTGATTCTAAAAGGAAAAAAAGATAGGCCTCATTTTGTTCGTCTGAATACGATTTATTGCGTAAAACATTGAAACCACCCAATTCTAATTGAGTTGTGAGTGAAGTAGTTGCTCTCTTAATTTGTCCCCAAATAATATCTGGACTTCTCATCTTGAAATTGAATTTTATTACAAGAACATTCTCTAAATTATTTTTTGATGATTTTAATTTTTTAGGTTTGAAGAATTGTAATGTAGGATTATTCTGAAAAGCTCTACAAGCAAGAATAAATTTTCCTATATTTTCATCAGAAATCGCAGCTGCTAAGTTTCTATTACTATCCACAGGATCTACAATTATAATTGATGTTTCAAATACTTTTGATGTCTTTCCAATCATTTGATTTTGTTGAATTTTTGCAACTGATTTTATTATATTTTCAAAGCTACCAAAATTTAAAATTAGAACTTCTGATACATATCCGCTAAAACCTTGTTTTGCAATTTCTGCCCCATAAATTTTAGTTGACTTTAGAAATGTTTTGAGTATTCTTACCTCATTTCTCATTTTAGGAGTAAGTGCATTTTGCATGTGCTTTGTATGAAATGGTGATCTATCTGCAGAACTTTTCCATTCTCCTAAATTTACATCATAACAGGGAACTACATTAATTTTAGTTTTCTTAATTCTAGCCTCAACATAAGGATGCTCAGAATATCTAACATAGGGATTATATTTTTTCATTGATTCAAAACCAATTTTTTTTGAAATCTCTGTAAATTTTTCATCAGGAATTGATTTTTTAAATTTGATAAAAATATCAATATCTGCTTCTTTTGATAGCCAAGTATTTTTAGCATAGGATCCACCAAATTCCAATCCTACTATTTCAGGATAATTTTTAATTTGATTTTCTACTAAAGTAAAAGCTTCATCAGCAATTTGTTTTTTTGATTTTTCTATATTTTTAGATGGTATTACAGATTTCCCAATTTTAGAAATTATTTGTTTCATAATCTAGCTTTTATCTCCATTAAATCAGAATATACAGGACCTTTTGAACTAAGAACACTTTGTTTGAGTTTGAACCCCGTAATTTCTTGCGTTCCAAAATCAATTGATTTGAATTTATCCAATTCTTTACTAACATCTCCAATCTTGTTTTTAATTCTAAACACTGTGATATGAGGTTTAAATGGTTTATCAATAGAAAAACCCAATGGAATTAATGTATTTTCTACTTTTTTTGCTAATTTTATCAATGAATTTCCACCATTTTCATCAGTCCCAATCCAGATAACTCTTGGAAATTTTAATTTGGGAAAGGCGCCAATACCTTTGAAATTTATCATGAAACTTGAAAATTTAACAGAATTTAATGACACCATTACTTTCTCTACCATATCTTGTGATATTTCACCTAAAAATTGCAATGTAAAATGAAGATTATATGGTTCTATAGGTTTAGCATTTATGTTAATTTTAGATTGAAATTTAGAAATTGAGTCAATTATTTCATTAGAAGAAATTTCAATTGCTACAAAAATTCGCATATGATTTTCTTTTAATTATGTTTTATAATAATTTCCGGTAGCTTCATAGACCCGGCTACATTTTTGTTCTAATATTGACAAAACTAATTGTATGTTTAACTGGTATGCCTGGAGCAGGTAAATCAACAATAGCTGATGGACTGAAATCCAAAGGTTACGATATAATTAACATGGGAAATGCAGTAAGAGCAGAAGCTAAAAACAGAAATCTTGAACCGACTGGACCTAATCTTGGTAAATTAATGCTTGAACTAAGAGAGAAAAATGGTCAAGGTGCAATAGCAGAATTAGTTGCACCACAAATTGAAAATTCAAAATCAAATGTAATAATAATTGATGGAATAAGATCTAACGCTGAAATAGAGGTTTTACGTAAATATGGAACAGTTAAACTTCTTGCCATACATGCATCTACTAATACGAGATTTGGATTTTTAAAACAAAGAGGAAGATCAGATGATCCACAAACAAAAGAAAATTTTGAAGAAAGAGACAACCGAGAAATAGGTGTTGGTATTAGTAATTCAATTGCCTTATCTGATGAAACAATTTCTAACAATAACTTAACAAAAGATGAATTAATTGAACATTCCTTCAAAATCATTGAAGGTTGGATAGAATGAGATCCCCTAATATCAGTTGTAAAATAGAAATATTTTCTTCAATTAATTCATCTGAAGATCCAAAAAAAATTGAAACAGCTATTTTGAACATATTTCCAAATGCTAAAATCAAAACTGATAATTTTTCTATTATATCAAATTCTAAAGATTTGTATTTACTAGAAAAAATTTATGATGTTATTCATTCTAATCAATCACAAAAAATCTATCAACGACAACTTGAAAAAAATTTAGAAAATGACTCTACTTGGTTTTATCTTAACAAACAAGCTGCATTTGTTGGATCTGTAGCTCTCTGTGAAGAGGCAGAAGAATCACCATTAGGACCAATCAAAGTGATCCTGACTTCTTCTAATATTGATGGAATCATAGATTGGTTAATCCTTGGAAATTAATTACATTAGATAACAAAATTCAACTCTTATCAGCTATTTTTTAGTTATAATCCAAAAATTATTTTTAGATTAATAATGAATATCTATCAAATTAGGCATAATTCTGAATATGGGACACATATTTTCTCTTTAATTAATGAAATTTTCTTAATTACAATTTAGATTCATTTAAAAATTGAAACAAATTCTGGCAGTATCATAACACTGGTATTTCTTATTGACAAATCCATATCTGATGACATTATTGTTTCTTCTGGATTTATTTCTATTAAAGTTGCATTGTTTTGTTTAGCATAAATTGGTAAAGTATTTGCGGGTGATACTACTAAAGATGTACCTGCAACTATCATGACATCACAGTTACTTGCATGAATTATAGCCTGTTGCCAAACCTCTTGAGGAAGAGATTCTCCAAACCATACTACATCCGGTCTTAGAATATTTCCACACTTACATAAAGGCGGTATGTGTACAAATTCAGTTAAAATATTATTTTTAAAATCACAAACAGTACATTTTATTTTTACAATACTTCCATGTAACTCTAATACTTTTGTACTTCCTGCTCTTTGATGAAGTCCATCGATATTTTGAGTTAGTACAACAACTTTTACAAATTTTTCTAATTCAACTATTGCCTTATGCCCTAAATTAGGTTCTGCAGAAAAAATATTCTTTCTTCTTTCATTATACCATTCCCAAACTAATTTTGGATTATCATAAAATGCACTAATTGTAGCCAATTTCATTGCATCGTAATTTCTCCACAATCCATCTTTTCCTCTAAAAGTGGGAATTCCACTTTCTTGGGAAATTCCTGCTCCTGTAACAAATACAACTTTTTTAGCATCTCTTAGCTTTTTTATGACCGATTCAAACATTTTTTGTCTATTTTATCTCAATTTCTAAAAAATCTTTTGCTGTAATAACTGAATTATGAATTTGTTTTGCTTCTTCTAAATGTCTAGTTTCATCTTTGTATCTAGCTGAAAAATGTGTTAGAATTAGATTTTTTACTTTTGCATTTTTACCCAATATAGCTGCCTGCTTTGCTGTTGAATGACATGTTTCTTCTGCTTTCTCTTCGGTTTCATCTAAAAATGTTGAATCAAATACAAGATAATCACAACCTTCAAAGAATTTTTCTAATTCTTTGGTTGGTGTTGTATCACCTGAAATTCCAATTTTCTTACCAGGTCTTTTTTCTCCTAACACTTGTTCTGGAATAATAATTTTTTCTCCAATTTTAATTTCCATTCCATTTTGTAATTGATTCCATAGTTTGCCCTCTGGAATTTCTAAAGCCTTAGCTTTTTCTAGATTGAATCTACCTTGCTTATCTTTTTCTTCAAAAAGATATGAATATGTAATAACTGAATGATTAGCTTTACAAGCATATATTGAATAAATTTTTGAATCAAATATTCTTCCTTCTTCTACTATTGTAATTATAACTGAAAATGATAACCCAAAATTTAATACTTTGATATTTGCAGCTATAAATTCTTCAATTCCGCTAGGACCGTAAATTTCTAAAGGCTCAATTCTATGTTGCATTGTCATTGTCTGTAGTAACCCTAGTAATCCAATACAATGATCACCATGAAGATGTGTAACAAAAATTTTCATTTTTTTATTCCAACCTAAACCTGATTTCATATAAGAAATTTGTGCTGCTTCTCCTGCATCAAACATGAGAATTTCACCATCTCTTTCTAGACAAATACATGATAGTCCTCTGTTTTCAGTAGGTTGTGCAGCTGAAGTTCCTAAGAATATTAATTTCATTTTATCAAAATCGTCCTTGTCAAGCTTTTATGCCTATAAATTTCATATTTCTTTATTGGATTAATCTTCAATTTTTTTTCAAATCCTTTTTTACACATAATGGCTATTTTCTTACGTTTAGGTAAGATTGATACAAATTTTTTCATCAATTCTTCAGGATTTACTGATGATTTAGATGCTGTTCCATAAGGTAGATCTGTAACAATTCCATCAAATTCATCTATCATATTTGTTAATTGACTAAAATCTGCCTTGATTATTTTTGATTTATACCCATTTACATCTAAATTTTCTTTCGAAATATTATACATTTTTTCATCAAAATCTAATCCAATGGCATGAATTCCCATTGATTCAGCTTCTAACAATGTAGTTCCAGTACCACAAAATGGATCACAAACAGTTTCTCCCTCTTTTAATCCAATTAAATTTATCATTGCTCTTGTAAGTTTCCAATCCAATTCATGTGGGTATTTTTTAATTTTCTTCGGCCTATTTTCACTTTCAAATCTTTTTGAGAATCCGAAAAAATTTTCTTGTTCAGTAAAAATTAGATATATTGTAATATCTGGATTTTCAAGAGACACTTGAGCTTTAGAAAATTTGGTTATCATGTCCCCCATTGCTCTTTCTAATTCAGGTACATTGAATTGATTTGATGATAAATTAATTATTCTACAAACGAAAGTTTTAGCATTTTTTAAAACTTCAAAATTTTCGTCATCTAAAAATAATCCTGACATTTTACGTAAAATTTGACCAGAAACTTTCACAAAAGTTGCACGTTTTGTAATTTGTTCCCAACTAGTTTTTGATTGTATTACTACTAAATTTGATAATAATCTGACTTTTGCAAATCTATCATACATTTTTGCGATTGAAATTACTTCATCAATTGCAATTTCTAAATTATTTTTAGATAAAACAAAAAAACTTTCTGGCATTATATTATTGCCTTTGCAATTGTACCTGAAACATCGACTAAAGATGTTTTTCCAGGTATTGTATTTGTACTAATTATTTTTGTGACTCCCGCTTTTTTAATTTTCTTTTCAGCATTATTTCTAAGTAATGCATGTGTACAAGCAACAAATACTCGTTTACATTTCTGTTTCTTAAGAAATTCTGTAGCTTTGATAATACTTCCACCTGTACTAATCATATCATCGACTAAAATCAAATCTCTGCCTATTATATCATCAAAACTTGTAGATTTAATTTCTACTTTTCCAGTTTTACGATCACGTTGTTTTTCAAGAGATATGTATTCTGTCTTCAAAAATTTGGCAAATTCTTTTGCTCTCTCTTTTCCACCCTGATCCGGAGAAACAACCAAAGGATTTTTCAATTTTAGTTTTGAAAAATATTTTGCTAGATCTGGAATTGCTGTTACATTTTTTGATTTTATATTAAAATACTTTAAACCGATCATACTGTGAATATCTACAACAATAATTTTAGATGTTCCTACACTTTTGAATAAATTAGCAATAACTTTCATTGTTATTACTTCTCCTGGCAAAAATTCTTTATCTTGACGGGCATAACCCATGTATGGTATTACTGCAATTACTTCAGTTCCATATTCTTTTGCTTTTGAAATTATTGATAATGTCTGGATAAGATTTTCATCTACAGGTGGATATGTTGATTGAATGACAATAATTTTATTTTTTTCAGGTTTTCCTTCAAGTGTAATTTTGCTTTCACCATCTGAAAAAACCCTTAGCTGAGATTTTAATAAATTTGCTCCTAATCTTTTTGCCAACTTTTTTGCAAGATCTTCAGATGAACTTCCAGATATAACAGTAAATTTTGTCAATAGTTCAACGATAAAGAAGGGGTTCTTAAATTTTGAGGATATTATGGAACATTACTTTTACCATCTGCGTTTCTATACATGGAAATAATCACTGAAATTTACAAGTAACCAATTGTAACTCAACAATATCAACTCAAGTGTAGATTAATTCTAAAATACTACAGAATATGCTAATACAAATTATTAGTTTATGATAATTAGAACTAATGATGATTTCTACAAAGATAATTAGTAGAACCTTTTTAAAACAACAATCAATTTATTCTCTGTTGAATTTTAAAAATTTAGTATTATTATTATTAATAATTCCAGGATTGCTTGGTACTGCATTTGGTCATACGATTGATTCTGTTGAAGAATATAGACTGGAAATTGGTTGGATGAATGAGCCTGTTGTTTCTGGAGAAACCAATGGAATTGAATTATTTGTCAGTCCTTTTGAACCTGAATTAGAACTAAAATACCAAAAATTCAAAGATGGTATATCTGGACTTGAAAAATCATTAAAAATTCAACTGTTATACAAAGAAGAAAAAATAACTCTCTCTTTATCCCCAGATCATAATATTCCTGGAAAATATTACGCATTTGTTAATCCTACAATATCAGGATTTTATCAAGCAAATATTTTGGGAAATATTAAAGAAACACCTGTGAGTTTATCTATGCACCCACCAAAAGTTGATGAACGATCTTATATTGAATTTCCAGAACCATCCGATATTACATTAAATCAATTAATTGATGGACATACTACACTTGTTGGAGAAATCAATGACCTGAAAGAATCAGTCGCCAAACTAGAACAATCAAATCAACAAATGAATATTGGATATATTGGAATAGGTATTGGAGTTACAGGAATTATTATTGCATCTATTGCTCTTTCTAAAACAAAAAGAAAATAGTTACAACGTCAAAAAATTCAATCTTATTCTGATTTTACTTTACGTTTTTCATATAATAGATAAAAAACTGTACCAATGCCTATTATCACAAGACCCACAAGAACTACTTGAATTTGAAACTGAATTACCATATAGATTGAAATTCCTAATCCAAACATTGGTAAAATTGGAAACTTGCCAATATTGATAGGAACTCTAAATTTTCGTTCAATATTTGGTTCTGTATATCGAAGCACAATCACAGTCAAATTTACTGCTGCAAAAGTGATTACAACTGCAAAAACCGTAATGTTTGCTACAATTACAATATCACCAATAAAAGAAAAACCAATAGATATTAGCATAATTACAATAATTGCCATCCACGGTGTTTTAGTTTTAGAATGAACTTTTGCAAGAATATTTGGAAATGATTTTTCTCTTGCCATTCCATAAATCATTCTGGAGCCAGCTACAAGCGTAATCAAAACCGTATTTGTTATGGCAAAAAGTGCAATACCTGAAAATATTATGTGACCTTGTACACCTAATCCTCTTTTTGCCACATCTGCTAATGGTGCAGCTGATAATGAGAGATCTTCCCAATTAATTACTCTTACTACAGCTAAAGAAACCAACACATAGATTATTCCTGATATCATAACTGACAAAATTATTGCCCTTGGGATTACCTTTTTGGGATTTCGTACTTCTTCTGCAACATTTGCCATATCCTCAAATCCAATAAATGCAAAAAAAATCAATACGAATGCAATAATAATTCCTGTAAATCCAGTTGGACTTTCAAAATAATTAACTGGTTCTGGTTCACTAATAGTAAAACCAATTATAATAACTAGAATTAATCCAGATACTTCAATTATTGTAAAAATTGTATTTGCCCAAGATGATTCTCGAATACCTATGAAATTTACTATTGAAAGAATTCCTATCAGTACAATTGCAGATATTGTTATTGGAATATTCAAAAATTCTGAAAAATAACCACCAAATCCCAATGCAACTGTTGCTGTCATAATCATAGATGTAATTGCCGTTAACCATCCAATAATAAAAGCAAAAAAATTATTTTTGAATGCATTTTTTATGAACGTATATTCTGCAGCTGCTTTAGGAAATATTGATGATAATTCTGCATAACTAAGTCCAGCAAACAATGCAACAACAGATCCTAAAACAAATGCAATCCATACAGAATCTCCAGCTAAACCTGCAGCTTCTCCTATCAATACATAAATTCCAGCTCCAAGGATTAATCCCACTCCATACATAGTTAGATGGAAAAGTCCCATTCCACGCTTTAGTTCAAACATTTTATCACTCCAATAATTTGTAAAACAAGATTAATCAATTTAATTTTAAGTATAAAGTTAGTTTTAATTCAATACAATTCTTTGTACTTTGATCTTAATTCTTCATGAGGTCCTACAATAGAAAAAGCCCTTACAACATCAGTTTTACTCACAATTCCGATCAAATTATGATTTGAATCTACTACTGGAATTCCACTAACCTGATTTTTTATCATTTTACTTGCTGCTATTGCTAGATCATCTTCTTCATTTATTGTTAAAAGTTCGTCAGTTAGTAAATCATCTACTGTAAGTTTTTCTCCATTCATTGGAAGTAAATAATCTCTAGATCGTGTATTACCTTTAGTAAAATAATCACTATGTCTTAACAATGTATTTGTGCTAATAAGACCAACAGGATAACCATTTTCATCAGTTACAACCAACCTTGAAATTTGATTTTTATTCATTAAACTTAATGCAAATTTAAGAGAATCAGATCTTCTACAAGTAACTATTTTCTTACTCATGAAATTTTTCACTAAATATTTTCCACCAAATACACTAGCATAAGATTTTGTTAAATTTGTTCTTGAAACAATACCTGTCAATTCTCCATTGTCATTGATAAGAACTACTGACCCAATTTTGAAAGTTTCCATTCTTGCAGCACACTGATCAAAATTATCTTCCATGTCATCAGTTATTGTAATTACATTTTTTTGCATTACATGTTTAATTGGAATCTCATCTATTGCATGTGCAGTTTTATCTTCTCCAAGAAATCTATTGATATCTCTTTCAGTAACAATTCCAACAGGTATGTTTTTAACAGTAATTACTATGTGTTTAACAAAATTTGTTTGCATTTGTAACAATGCATCAAAAATTGATGATTCTGGTTGAATTGTAATAACAGGGGATGAATATCTTTTTTCCATATTGTATATCTCTTATTTTTTGATTTAAAACAGAACTTTGATTATCAGACATGATTTTAACAAAATGAAAAGAAGCTAATACTTGCTAAGCATTAGGAACAACTTCAACTTCTATGTTGCTTCCATTGAATGATGTAGATATGGCCTTAACTCTACTCTTGTATAGAAAGTACTTCTTACCATCATCACTAATGGTACCAGAAATTCCCAGTAGTTTGTTATCATGTAAAGTTTGCAGTCTTCTGTAAACCGTACTTATTGGAATTTTGGTTTCAGCACTTATCTCCATTGCAGATTTTGGTTTTTCCATCGAGTTTTCTAAAATAGCTCGACAATATTTATCGGATATAACTTCAAGAATAGCATCTTTTCTTGAGTCATCATCTATTTTTCTTCCTGAAATTAATGCTTGCATAAAACGTGTACGTCAACTTTTGATATAACAAGTAAGACTACATTGCAATGCACTGCACTCATTATAGGCACAAATTTAACTCTAGAAATATCATACGAGATTTAAATTAGACATTTCTATTATTTCAAACGATTTGTCTTATCTTGATTACAAAATAGAAGTGATGAGACTAAAATGATCTCTATAATAGGAAGTGGTAGAGTTGGTGCATCAATTGCTTTTCTTTGCATATCTAATTCATTAGATGATGTTCTATTAGTAAATCGTACAAAAAGTAAAGCAATTGGTGAGGCTTTAGACATATCTAACGCCATACCTGAAAACTCAAATGTTTCAATTCATGGCACTGATGATTTTTCTAAAATAAGCGGTTCTGATATTGTTGTAATTACAGCTAGTACAGGAATCTATCTAAAAAATAGAACTGAAATGATGGATGCTCAAGTTAAAATGATTAAAGAAATTGCAAATCAAATAAAAAAATACAGTCCTCTTGCAATCATGTTAATAGTTTCTAATCCTTTAGATATCCTTACATTTGTTTTTCAAAAAGAAACTCAATTATCAAGAAATAAAGTAATAGGAATTGCATCTAGTTTAGACTCAAGTAGATTTAGATATTTACTTTCAGAAAAATTTAAAATTAAACAATCTCAAATTACTGATGCACTAGTAATGGGTGAACATGGAGATTCTATGGTGCCTGTATTCTCTAGAGTAAAAATTAATGAAAAAAATGCACTTGAAATAATTGATGATACAGAAAAAAAAGTAATTTCAACAGAAATTCAGAATTACTGGAAATCTCTAAGAATTTTTAAAAGTAGATCGCAATTTGGTATTGCTAAGAATACTTTTGATGTCATCAGATCCATCATCAAAAATGATGAACTAATCATACCTGTATCAATTGTATTAAACGGCGAATATGGTGAAAAAGATGTTTCGATGGGAATTCCTGTAAAAATAAATAAAGATGGAGTTAAAGAAATTATAGAAATAAAATTAAATGAATCTGAAAGTAAATTATTAAAAATATCAGCTCAAACTATACGGAATTATATAAAATCACTTTAAATAAATACACAACAAATTACTAAACTAAAAAGTTCAATCCATACCCTACAAAATATGCAACTGAAGATGCAATTCCACCAATGATTAATGTATAGAATCCTGATCTTATTTTTGATTTTTTAACAATTTTTCCTTTAATCATACCTACAAGAAAAAATGAAGCCATTACAGATATTGTTGAATAAACAAAAGCTTCCGAATTTGCACTAATTCCCATAAAAATAAAAATCATAAATGGAATTAACGGAATTAATCCAATCAAATTAAATCCAACAAAAGTACTTACTGAACTATCTAATGGACCTTTTTCATCTTCAATTAATCCCAATTCTTCTTTCATCATTGTATCTAACCAAACTTTTCGTCTTGATGTAATTATTCGAACTATTTCTTCTAACAATTCATCTTTGAATCCTTTCTTTTTGTAAATCTCTCTGATCTCATCTTTTTCCTGTTCTGCTAGATTGTCAATTTCCCATTCTTCTTGTTTTCTTTTCATTTCAATGAATTGATTTCTAGCCTTTGATGCCTGATAATTTGCTGCAGCCATTGAAAATCCATCTGCAAATAAGTTACTAAAACCCAGAATCAGAATAATTTCTGGAGATAATGAAGCGCCAACAACTCCTGCAACAATCGCAAAAGTTGTAACTGCACCATCAATAGAACCATAAATAAAATCATCAAAATGTAGTTTCATGTTTACATTTTAGAGTAATTCCTAGTTTTAATATATTCTTGAAATTTGCTCAAATTGTAATAGCTTTTGTAATATCTGTTTTACTGATTATTCCTGCAAGCGAATTATTTCCATCAAGTACTGCTAAACCGCTAATGTTATTTTCTAAGATTAGTTTACAGGCATTTTTTAAATCTTCATTGAATTTTATTGAGATAATTCCTTTACTCATTACATCTCGTGCTAGTGAAATACCTCCAAATCCTTCCTCAGAAAGAAATCCTTTTCTTATTTGTTCTGAAATGGTAAAACCAGAATCATCTTCCTCACTACCTAATTCAATAGAAATTCTAAATAAATCTCTAAATGAAATTATACCCACTGGTTTTTCATTTTGATCCTTTACAATAATTCTAGATATTTTATTTTCTAACATTTTTCTCACAACTTTGAATAGAGGTGCTGCTGTATGAGTAAAAATATATTCATGCGTCATAAAATCAACCACTTTATTATTTCCTGAATTATTTTCCAAATAATATTTCATAAGATCTGTTTTTGTAAAAATTCCTTTAATATTGTCTTTTGTTCCTATTACTAAAGAGCTAATTCCTTTTTCAAGCATAATTTTTGCTGAATTTTTAGGCGTTAAACTCTCTTCAATAAATATAATTGGCTTCATTATTTTATTAATCATTATATCATCTAATCCCTGTTTGGTAGTCTCAGAAAAAAGAAATAATCCAATATCTTTTTCAGTTACAATTCCTACTGGTTTTCCATTTTCTACAACAATTAATCTACTGATATTATTTTCTAATAATTTTTTAATTATATCTGAGATTGTTGAATTCTTTAGAATAGAAATTGGTTTTTTACAAATATCAATAATGAACATCATAGATTGCAAACATAATTTCTATAAAAACCGATGATATAATTTTCAATAATGAATGTAAAATGATCAATTTATCATTTAACAAGAATCTCATTTGTGGAAATCATACTCTTTTTTATATTTGAAGAACTAAATTGAAAGATATGGCAAAATTTAATAAAATCCTTGTTCCATTAGATGGCTCTAATAACTCCATTAGAGGATTAGATAAAGCAATTGAAATTGCTAAAGGCAGTAGTTCTGAAATTACTGGATTTTATGTATTTCATTTGCCGCTAGCAGCAGGAATAAAATATACACAAAAAATGAAAGATGATGCACAAACAAAAGCTATCAAAGCAATTGGACCTGCAATGAAACGAGCTCAAAAAGCAGGAGCATTATTTAAGTACAAAACTGGAGGCGGTCATACTGGCTCTGAAATTATCAAGTTTGCACAGAGTGGAAAGTATGGTATGATTGTTATTGGTGCTAGAGGTATGGGCGGTGCTAAAGAAGCATTTCTAGGAAGTACATCGAATTATGTAATGCATAAGGCAAAGATTCCTGTTTTAGTGGTAAAATAATTAATCTGGAATTTTCCAATTTATTTTTCTTAAAATCTGATTTAGATTTTAGATAATCGTGTATTTATTAGAAATACTGAGCATCCTTGATATTTTGTATTGTAATAAACTAAAAGTATAGTAATTATAAGACAAATAACCAAAAACTGAGAGAAATATGGTAGAAAGTAATTATGACATATTAGGAATTATTGAAGGCTCAACTGAGAAAGAAATTCGTAATGCGTTTAGACGACTTGTACTTCGATATCATTCTGATAGGGGAGGAGAAAATGATCAATTCATTAAAATCAAACAAGCATACGAAGATCTCAAAATAGGTAAGAAATACCCTGAAACAGATTTAGAAAAAATTAGAAATTCTAAAGTTTATTCAGGTGATTCAGAAGAAAATATTCGGAGAAAAAATCGAATTTTAGGCCAAGAATTATCCAAAGAAATGAAAATAGCTGAAGAATGGACAATAGATTTGATTAGAACAAATTCAACTGGTACTAGACTATTTGGTTCAAAAACTCTTGGAGAAATTGAACTTGAAAGAAAAGCTAATGGTACACTTTCAATCAAAGGAAATTTTATGGCAGGTAGTCTAACTTATGATGGTTCTATTATTATGCAAGGAAATATCACAAGTCCATCTTGGACTGAAGAATTTAGAACAAATATTCATCTTACAAAAGGTGATTTCAAATTTATTAATCCACTTGAAAATAAATACAGAATTGAGAATGGAGCTAGAATAATTGTGGATAACGGTAATGTTGTAGTTGGAAATGTTTTTGGTAGAAAATACAAAATTGAAGACCAGGAAGGAAGAGTTGGAATTTATGAAACTCGAGAACAACGAACTCATATATCAGCACCAAAAGGAAAAATTATCGCTGAAAATATTATAAATACAGTTTCTCTTGATGCTGATTCTATTATGGTTCTTACTCTGGAGGATGATGTTCAGATTAATGCACGAGAAATTTTATTGTATGGAAGCAAAATCACATATGATATTATAATTAAATTAAAAAAAGATGGTGTGATAAGATTTTTTGAAAATTTCTCAATTCAAAGTCTTAGTAATGATGCAATTATCAAACTTGAGAATGGTAAAGAAATTAGATTATTTGATATAAAAACCAAAAAAATTAAGGATCTAGCAGATGAATTTGTACCTAACAAGAATGAATATGATAAAGATGCTACAATGGTAGGTAATGGATTTATAATTACATATGAAATGTTAGATAATTTATCAAAAAAGCCCACAAAAAACCAAAATGTTGGATGGGCTTCTAAATTTAGATTCTCTAGAAACTAAATTGAAAAATTTAATCTAAACTTGTTAATTTAATTATTAATCACAAATTTATTTCTTAAAAATAAATAATTTCCTTAATCGAATCTAATTGTTTGTCCACTATTCACCCATAAAAATAGGTATTATCATAGTGCGAAATACTAGAAGAATTGATATTCATATAAAATTAACAAAGAACAGAATTGAAAGTTTCATTTAGTATAGATAAAAAATTGATACTTTTAGTAATTATAGTATCTACAATCACGCTTCTAATTACAGCCTATTTGAGTTTTAACTATGCTGAGCAAATTTTAACAGAAAGAGCTAATGATCTTCTACTTGGCGAATCTTCATCACGTGGTAGTGCTCTTAGATTTCTTTTTGAATCACGAATTGAACAGAATAAAATTTTAGCAAATGATCCGATGATAAAAATTCTTGTTACTAAATTAAACCAAACACCTGAAAACGAATTTGATAAAATCAGAGAAAGTGAACGTAGAGACTTTCTTACTCAAATTCAAGCATTTCAAACACTAGTTGGATTTTCAATTGGTTTTGAAGATGTAAAAATTATAGGAACAAATGGAAAAGTTTTCTTTTCACTTGGCAAACTAACTGATAATAATTTTCTTCATGATCCATTATT
>CALKVM010000031.1:0-17252 GCA_938049695.1 uncultured Candidatus Nitrosoarchaeum sp.
AGGCCTCATGATCAGTGTAACAGTATATGATGCAAATGTTGCAAGTATGCTAAACACTGGATCCTTTGATGGGAAAAATAATTGACTGATTGAAGGAATGACTAGAAGCATCAACACAATATCATATCCATCCAAAGACCATCCAAGAAATGAGCCGATGGCAATTTTTTTCTGAGATGTAGTTAAACTCAACAAAATATTTCCAGTCTAGTTGTATATAGGCTTGATTTCAAAATAGAAAATGAATACAACCACACTGGAGAGAGTTTAAGATAATCTCAAAGTGAAACTATAATATCTGAATTTTAAATGAATGTAAAAAACAAAAGACTTTTCATAAATGAATTCTTATTTTATCAGTATGATAACTAGTGAAATGCTAAAAGAAATTTGCGATAAAGTTGAAAATTCACTTGAGAATTACGTTATAGAGTACAAAGGACAATTATTTGAAAATGGCAGAATCATTGAAGGTATGGAAATACAGATAAAAAATCAATATGAAGACAGATTATCAGGGATGATTCTTGCAAAAGGAGAGGACATGAAATTGCTTTTAAAAGAAGAACAAAGTTACATCAAAAACAGAATAAAAAACACATTGGAATTATCTAAAAGGCAATACGAAGCATAATTAGAAAAAAGGAGCACATCATTACTTTGAGTTGATTTTTGGACTCTGTTGAAGGAGACTCTTTTTGATCAGGATTGGTATACTGTAAAAGGTTGCAAGTGCGATTGCATCTGACGCCCTATGGTTTCTTAGAATCATTTCTTTTTTTCCAGTAAAATACAGATTGGCCCTTAACGCCTCACTGCTTTCATATATCCTGACTTTGACTAGAAACACCCCAGACTCCTCACAGATATGTTCAAGCATGTTATACATTGACGGAGTATCACTGCGTTTTCCCTCTTGAAAATCAGAGATATTTTTTGCAACATCAACTGAAAATGCAGAAATTGGAAATTCTTTACCATCACTTGTTTTGAGAATTACTGCACCCATACCCAAATCGGTAATGCCTACATTATCTATTGTTACAACTTCAGAGTCTCCATCCAAATCAGTGATTTGTATTTTAGTAGATTTTACATGTGTTATTTTTCCCCATAAATTCAATAGAGTATGGATAGTGGATTGTATGTTCATAATTTGCACTAAATAGCAAATTCATTCTTTTAAACCCTCGGTGTCAGACAAATGATTTACAAATGTGTCATGGTAAAAATATAGAGACAATATCAATCAAAATAGAATGCCAGAGATCAATATCAAAGAATACGAAAAGAGATGCCAGGAATTACTAGAAGATGATGAAGTAAGATTTGCAGGACTATTAGATGAGTTCGGAAAACTATTGGCTGGAGGATATAACAAAGAAGTAGATCCCAGATTGACAAAAGAGCAACATGATACAGTGTGTAAGGAACTAGCAGCAAGGGTTGAAAAAAGAAAAAAATACGACATTGAACTTGGACGTGTGAAATATTCTGCATCTCGTAGAGAACATGTTGTAATAATGAGTTTTCCAATTTATGAAAAAGTAATAATGATAGTAGCAGAGCCAAATGTCAACATAGATAGATTGGCATTTAGAATAATAGAAAAACTAGGAAGTCAGTGGGGTGAGTTTTTCGGAAAGTAAATTTCAAAGTTTTTGAGTAAATATAATAACTACATTATTGTTCTTTTAAAATCATTCATATCTGAAATTGTATGCGTTGTCTCAGAACCTATATCGTGGATGGTTGCACCGTTGTATTTTTTTGTAAAAATTGTTCCAGTTGCAATTAGCACTATGCCTATTGGAGTAGTCACTGGTTCTGGAGCTAAAACTAGAGCCATGCCAATTTTTTGCATCTTTTTTCCTGGGGATGGTGCTTTTCGCGTACATCTCAATGACTGAGCAGTAGATTTATCGTCAAATTTTGCCATGTCCGTGTATAGTGATGCTCTTCGCTTTGCAGAATCAGAAGCCTTACGTACTTTTTCTAACCGTGCCTTTAGATGATCAACCATAACAATTAGTGATTTAGAAAAATATAGTTAAGATTCAATGATCAATATCGATTACTTGCAAGTCAATAAAGAGTAACAAAAGACACCCAATTATACTAGGTTCAGAATAGATACAAAGACCATATTGAAGGCAAAAAATTCCAAGAGATTAGAGTCAATCAAGGCAGCTCACCAGTCAGAAAAAGCAAGCTACAGTGCAAGAATGGAGGACTATCTCGAGGTAATTTCAGAGTTGGTAGAATTAAAAGGATATGCTACAACATTGGACATTTCAAGATACATGAATGTAAGTGCACCAAGCGTTACAAAGATGCTACAGAGATTGGAGGAAAACAAGCTATTAGAATATGAAAAATATCACGGGATTAATCTAACAAATAAGGGCATGCAGATAGCTTATGAGATAAGACAAAATCATGGAATTTTGTTGGAATTTTTTGAAATTTTAGGATTAAGTAATGAAACTGCAAATAAAGATGCAGAAGAAAGTGAGCATCATTTGGATCCCAAAACAATAAAACAATTAAGAAAATTCATTACATTTCTAAAATCAAATCCAAAAATTTTAGAAAATTTTAAAAACCCTTGAGAAATATTTGAATATCATTTTGAGATGACGCAAGTTTCATAAGACTTCTTGAAGCATCAGAACGTTTAGGAATTACTATCTCACCTTTTTTGCCAATTCTAACAGATGTGACATATTTGTTATTAGCATAGATATCAGCATGCATTGAAGAATATTCTCTATCAACAGTTAACAATAACGCAGTTTTTGATTCTGAAAAAGCAAATTCCACATCATCAGACGTATTGGCAGAATCAGAATTTTTTTCAACGACATCGATATGAATTTTGAGTAATTTTTCAATCTCATTTATGTTAGAGCCACCCTTTCCAATAATCGATGCCATGCATTGCTTATCAACCATAACCTTCACTCTATTATCAGACAATATCTCGACTTCCACTCGAGGATCAAATTTCTTAAAAATGTCGCGTATTTTGTCTTCTGCAAGTTTTTCAATTCCAACTTTTTTCACTTTTTTTGAGACTGGAACTATTACATTTTCTTCACCAAAAGTATAGATCTCATGCTCCAATACATTATCGGCAAAATTCCTAATCTCAATTACAGGTCTTGCCAAGTCAGATTCGGTCATGCCAGTTGGAACTTTTACTACAAGCTCCAAGTCATAGATTTTACCTATGTGTCCATCTTTGACAAAAACTACAGTGTCTATAACATTTGGAATTATTCCTAGTTCAATTTTTCCAATAAAGCGCTGAATAGCATCCAATGGTGAGTTTGCATGTACTACACCCACCATTCCCACACCAGTTAGTCTTAGATCAGCAAATGTACGAAAGTCTTCTCGTCTTCGCACTTCATCAAAAATTGTATAATCAGGACGAACCAATAATAAAATATCAGCACTGTTATCAAAACTGCCATCTAGTTTTGTATATTGCGTGATTCCAGGATCCACTTGCAAATCACGTGGAGATTCAAATGTTTTTACAATCTTTCCTGTATTATGATAAAAATTAGCCAGACTGGATGCCAGAGTACTTTTTCCAGAGCCAGGTGGACCAGAAATTATAATTCCCTCGGCTCTATCAGAAAATCTTTTCATCAACTCTTCAGATATTTCATAATCATCAAGGGTTAATTTCACAATAGGATGAACTATAGTAATCTCAAACGCTTCAGAAAATGGTGGATATGTAATAGCGATTCGATAATCATTGTACTGAATTACAGATGCACCATTTTTTGAGATTTCCACAGTACTTGAATCAGAAATTGTTGTAGTTTCTAAGATTTGAGATGACATGAATTGTAAATATTCTTGGGTTAGAATTTCATCAGATAATTTTATAAGATTAAAAGAGCCTGGCTTTCCTTTTTTTGCCATAGGAGGCATATTTTCTTTGAGATGGACACTCATTGTTTCAGCATCAAAAAATTTTAAAAATTCCAAAACAAGATTTTTAGAAAGTGGTTTTACAAACACAGATTCCAACCCTTCTGCCTGTGCCACTAAATGCTGAACATTATCTGAGGTGTAAAGAATTGCCTGATTTTGTTTTGCTACATCTTTGATTATTGCATCAATTCTTCCAGTACCTGCCATACGAATATCCTCAGAGGTGGGATGAGACCCCTTAATCGATATAACCAACCCAAAATTAGCGGATATGTCTTTGAGTTTTTTTATTCCTTCCAGTCCAATGAACCCCTGTTCTTTTTTCTGAGATGCCTGGGATTGTAATTCGTCAAAAACTGCCTGAGGAATTATAATTTCAGAATTTTGAATATGACCAGATTCAATTTGGGCAATCAATTGTCCATTAATTATGATACTTGTATCAACAACAATTTTTGACAAATTTTCTATCAATTTTTAAATGAATCTAGACCCTAAATTACTTTGCCAAAATATCTGAAATGACTTTCAAGACATTGTTAAAGTCAAATGGTTTTGAAATAAAAGAAATAGCACCTGAATCCAAACAGTGTTGGATGATTTTTTGATCATCACTAGCAGTAATTAGTATAATCTTAGCAGTGGGATTTTGTGCAATAATTTCTTGGACAACAGTAAGACCATCTTTTTTAGGCATTGCTAAATCCAAAAGTAGTAAGTCAGGATTTACTTGAAAAAATAATTCGACAGCTTCTGCACCATCTTTTGCCTCTCCCATTACAGTATGATCACCAATGGACAAAATATCTTTTAGAACTAGTCTAATAGCATCAGAATCATCTGCAATCATAATATTTCCCATCAAATCATCATAGATTTCACGTAATTAAAAAATGTTGATCAAGGGGAGGAGATGAGTTTGGAAATTCTTTGTTTTGTTTTATCCAGATTGTAATCTGAATTAGTCATTGAATTTTTCATTTCGGCAACTGCGTCTATTAGGGATTCAAGAATTTCATCAATAATAGCACCATCCATGATCTTTTTTAATACAGAATCAAGCAAAGAAGACAACTCCCCACCTCTTCTTTTCCCATCATTGGTGCCAATCCTTTGATTTTATGAGTTGATTTTTGAATTTTTGCAGCATTTGTAGATATATCCAAACGGCTATGACAAAAATGCAGAATATTTTGAATTTCTGAAATTTCATCATTGATTTCAGCAGTGGCGATTTTGAGAAATTCATCAGACATGTCAGATAGTTTGATAAAATCAACCCATTATTTTTATACCCTCTGCTAGGTTTCAGATATTATGAAGATTATCAACAAGACATACTTGTTAGTAACAATTCTGATTATAGCAGCAATCATAAATTTGACATTACTTTATCAGAGAGAACAGATGGATACCTCGGAATCATATTCCATTATCAAAGTAGGTGATCTTAAAGTACAGATAGAGTCTATTTCAGGATTAGCTGTATCTGTGGCAAACGGAAATGTTGGAGATAAAGATGAACTAAATAATGAAATAGAAAATATAGATTCAATACTCGTCATGTTAAAAAATGGAGGGGTGGTTAAAGGACAAGCAATACAAAAAATTCCTCCCACACTAACATCAGAGTATAATAAAGTAGTAACATCATGGAATACATATAAAGAGAAAGCATTGAACGTAGAAAAAACATCAGTGTTTGATAAAGAAGCAACAAACGCAATGAATTATGTACTGCAAAAAAATAGTGAACTAATTTTATCAACAGATTCCATATCTAAAGAATTATCAGATTTAGGAAGAGATTACAACAGACATAAAGAAATTGTCAATGAATTAGAAAAATCTGCAAAAGAGATAGGACAGCAAACTTTGTTAATTTCAATTGGAGAAGAAGAAAATGCACAAGAAAAATTGAAGGAAGAAAGAAGAGCATTTGAAACAGGTTTACGAAAATTATTAGGCATTTCAACAAAAGAACTAGATGTAGAAAGTATAGGGCAAAAACATGAGGTGTTAATCCAAATTCCAAGAGAAAATTCAAATGAATTACGAAAACTAGATCCGTTGTGGGAAGCATTGCAACCTAAAATCAGCATTCTTGAAGAAAGGGCATTACTATCTCCAAATTTTGATTCAGCAAAAAAAGAAATGAAGGATGAAAAAGCCGTTTTATTTTCAGAGATTGATAATTTATTAAATTCTTAGAACACAGTGAACACACACAAGAGTGATCAAGAACAAGTAATCGTTGAGAGTTTATTAGTTATAGATATAGCAATATTCTTTCTAGTACTTTATGTCATTAGAGAATCTCTTTTACCTCTAAGATTAATCACAAATGCACTTTCAGGAATCAAAGAAGGAGCATATGGTGAAAAAATAAAATACACCAAGGCAGACGAGATAGGAGAATTAGTAAATACATTTAACATAATGTCAGATACGATTAAAGAAAAAGAAGAAGAAACTAAAAAAACAGAAATTGCAAAAGATGAATTTTTAGCAATGATTACTCATGAATTAAAAACTCCACTAGTTCCCATTCAAGGATATGCGGATATTTTACTTAGTGAACATTTAGGAAAATTAACAGACAAACAAAAAGAAAGAATAGAAATTATCAAAAACAGTTCAGAAACTCTACTATCATTAATATCAGATTTACTTGATGCACAAAAACTAGAATTAGGTCAGCTCAAAATGAGAAAGGAGAATGTCAACATAAAGGACACAGTCACACATGCAATAGAAACATTTTTGCCACAAGCACAAAAGAACAAAATACAAATTATTTCAAACATGATAGATTTTTCAATAGAACATGATCCAGCAAGAATAAGGCAAGTTATAACAAATATAATTAAAAATAGTTTGACCGCAGTAGAGCCAGAAAAAGGAAAAATCGAGATCTCAATAAAAAATATGCCCCAAGATATTCAAATTAACATAAAAGATAACGGTATGGGAATTCCATTAAATAAACAAAGTGAACTATTCAAGAAATTTTATCAGGTTGACGCATCACTAACAAGGGAAAAAGGGGGAAGTGGTTTAGGATTGGCAATATGCAAAGGTATAATGGAAAATCATATGGGCACAATCACGGCAAAGAGTAACCCAAATCAAGAAACGGTATTTACAATTACACTGCCAAAAAAAGGAGAGTTAGGAAAATCCCCAATAGGACTTGCTTAAAGAAAACAAACTCTCTTAACTAAAATCACTCACTCTCTTGAAAAAATTGGTTTTTTGCAATACTCATTAATGAATCATGAAAATGATAAAAACGCTGAATTTTACGCAAATTGTGCCATATATTTTGAATTCTTGCGTAAAAAAGGGGATAGCGACGATAATTTTGAGGATGAATATTACTTTACCATGCCTGCAATATCAAATCATTAAAGTAGATAATTTACAAGTCTCAATCAATATGGTTTTTTATGGATTTCACATTACAAGAATTTGCAGCCAAGATATAACCATACCAAAGATATGATTCTCAATATCATGATAATTTCAGTCGGATCAAATACAAATTACAGTGTAACACGTAACCAATGATTATAGAGTGCCTTGAGGAAATGTAATGTGGGAAGAGGATAGAATATGAATTCTGAATTAGAAACAACAAGACAAAATGTAACAGAATGCACAAAGTGTGAACTCTCCAAAACAAGAACAAATTCAGTACCAGGTAAAGGAAATTTTCAATCAGATGTGATTTTTGTTGGAGAAGCACCGGGCAGAAATGAGGATAAAAAGGGCGAGCCATTTGTAGGAATTGCGGGGCAAAGGCTCACCCTTGCATTAGAGGAAGCAGGGATATCAAGAGAGTCAGTATACATTACAAATGTTGTAAAGTGCAGACCTCCAAACAACAGAGTTCCAACAATTTCTGAAAGAGACACATGTCATGATTATCTTCAAAAGGAAATTGCCATAATAAAACCAAAAATAATATGCATTTTGGGAAATACTGCATTTAATTCAATTTTAGGCGGATCAGAAATTACAAAATACAGAGGCAAAATTGTAAAAAAAGACAAGCAGTTTTATTTTTTGACAGTTCATCCAGCAGCTACAATTTACAACCAAAAATTAATCATGGTTCTAAAAGAGGACATTATCAAATTATTTGATTTGATCAGAGAGTTAAAAAATGGCAAACAAATTTTAGCAGATATTGACTATTCTACCTAAAACATTTTATTCACGAGATACTGTTACAGTTGCAAAAAGCCTGCTAGGAAAAAAATTAGTACGAAAAATAGGTAAACATGAGATTTCAGGAACAATTATAGAAACAGAAGCATACAGACATGTGGATGACCCAGCAAGTCATGCATTTAGAAAAATTACTGAGCGAAACAAAGTGATGTTTGACGAAGTTGGAAAGGCATATGTCTATTTTACCTATGGAATGCATTATTGTTTTAACGTAGTTGCAAAAAGTCCAAAATTTGAGGCAGGTGCAGTGTTAATTCGTGCAATTACACCTGAAAAAGGAATAGAGATGATGGAAAAAAATAGAGGTACAAAAGATAGAAAGAAACTCACGAATGGTCCTGCCAAATTAACTCAAGCATTAGGAATTACTAAAGAACACTATGGAGTAGACTTGACTGTGGATTCAAAATTATTCATTGTTGATGGAGTAAGGTCTGGGAAAATAATTGCCAGTCCCAGAATTGGAATAAAAAATGCAACAGATAGATTGTGGAATTTCAAAATATCAATGAAATAAAACTAGAATTTATTTGTCATTGTTTTCATCTAATGTCCATGGTGCAAATCGTCCCAAGATTTTTTGCCAATCTAATTTTAAAAGCAAAACAACCACGCCAGTCATCATTGCACCAAATATTATGATTCCAATATACACTGTAGTTACATCAGTCACATGTTCAAGAAATGGATCTATCAAAGAAGTGCCTAGATTATGAGAAATGAGAACAATTGCATAACTAAGAACAATCTTGCCAGTAAGGGTAGCAATAAAAAATCTTTTTGGACTATATTTTGCCAATCCTAATGGAACGTAAACTAAATCATCAGGGATCGGGGTTGCAGCAGCAAAAAATGCAGCAGCAGCACCATATCGTTTTACCAATCGCTCAAAGGGGCGCATTCTCTTTCTAGTTTTTTCATTTAGAATATGCCGCCCTTCATAGCTGATATAAAAAATAATTTGTTTTGCAGCAGTTGCAGTTAATGCCGAAATTATTACCAAAAGATGAATATTAAATTGATCACCCACAGACATTGAAGCAAGTAAAAGAAAACCAGGTAGTGGAATAAATGGAATTAAAGAACCAAAAAAATTAACTAGCCCTAAACCAAGATATCCTACTTCTGAAGAAAATGGAAACAGGGCAGAAAAATCCACAAATCAACGAGCCATCAAGCATTATTTAATAAAAGCGAACAGGGCGAATATTTGACGAAAGTAACCCTACAATCATTAAAATATCATCTTTTTACAACTAAAACAGATGATCAAAAAAGAGTACCCAAAAATTTGTGATGGAATATCAGGAATTAGCCCATACATTAGATTTGTAGGGATAGTTGGAAAGGGTGGAGAACTCTTAGCGTACAAGAGAAGACCAGATTTAAAACCTCTTTTGGATGCAAAGAATACACAGTACCAGTTTTCACATATTGCCATAAAAACAGATCTTGAGGAATTTTTTGATAAGAATCTTGGAGAGATAGAATTTGTCTGGGAGGAAAGAAAGAAAGTCCAAACAATATCATTTGCAATTAAAAAAGTTCGTGTTTGGATATCAATTGATAAAAAAGTAATTCGCTCAGAAATGCTAAGAATAATTGACTCTTGCTTACCAATTGTAAAAAAATATGCTCAAGCATAAATTAATTGAATATCATTACGATAAAATTAATTAGATTCTCAAACAGTACAGATTATACATTTAGAATATAAAAATAATCATAGCAAACCTTAACTTTTTTAAAATAATCATTCTAAATCATGGAAGAAATAGAGGAAATTCAGAAGTTTATTGATAAAATAAACACCAGAGAGTCTAATTCAAAAGAATATCAGGAAATGAAAATCGAAGAATTGAGTGTAGAGATTAAAAAAATAATCAAATTTCAACAAGAATCATTACAAATGATTGAAGATTTTGAAGTAAAAGGAGTACAGCAGGATTTAATAAAATATGCAAAAATAATTTGTAAAAACACCATAGAAAGAGAAATATTAAAAATCCAAGAAATTTATCTTAAAAAAATTGAAAATGAGTATCTCAAATCAAATAAAAAGTGAACTAGAGATCATCATATAACCAACAACGAACATACCCAGTTTTTGTTTTAAATTTTGGTGGAACTGTTTTACATTTTTCTATTGCAAGTGGACATCTTTCAATGAAACGGCATCGAGTTGGAGATTCCAAAAGACTGGGTGGTATTCCTTTGATGTATTTAGGAATATTTCCTTTTAATTTTGGGATTGATTCTAAAAGTCCTTGTGTGTAAGGATGTTTTGGATTTTTGTAAATTTCATAGGAAGAACCAAATTCAACCATGTGTCCACCATACATTATTCCAATTTTATCAGCAATTTCAGATAGGACGGCTAGATCATGTGTGATTAACATAAATGACATACCATCTTTTTTGAGTTTTTTTAATAGCGTGATAATTTGAGCCTGAATTAAAACATCGAGTGCAGTTGTAGGTTCATCTGCAATAACAAATTTAGGCCTAAGTAATAACGCCATAGCAATTATCACTCTTTGTTTCATTCCACCACTGAGCTCGTGAGGATATTTCTTTAACACAGTATCATCCAAACTGACAGAATGAATTGCATTTACAATCACATCATCAAAACTACCATCAAAGTTGTGTTGTTTTAGAATTTCAACAAATTGTTCTTTTACAGTAAATACGGGGTCAAGTGAATTCATTGCCCCCTGAAATATCATGGATATTTTTTTCCATCTAAATTTCTCAGCAAATTCAGATTCTGAAATTTCTAGTATGGAATTACCGTCAAAAAGAATTTCTCCAGTGGTGTCACCTCCCAAAAGCATTCTAATAATTGAAAGACCCAATGTACTCTTGCCACATGCACTCTCCCCTGCAATGCCTATTGATTCACCGTCAGCCAAATCAAAGTCCACATCATCTACTGCATATACAGAACACTTTGATGTACGATATTGCGCAGAAAGCCCATTTACAGTTAAGATCATGTATGTCGTAATTCCAAACTAGAATTTTTGTTTTTCATTAATGGGCATAAACAACTTTACAGAGTATAAAAAACGAATTCAAATGAAATTGCCATGCAATTTTGATGCAAAAGTAGGATTTGCTGAAAATGCGAGGGTGATCTTGCCAACAAAAAGTCTGTCAATCAGGAAAGGGCTTTGGCACCATGTATTGTACAAAAAAACCCACAATATCTGGAAAATTGACACCAGAATTTCCAATGGATACAAACAAATCATTAAAATTGTCAAAAATGCCCGAAACCTTGACATTAAGATAGAATTTGAGGAAAAATGAAGGGTGAAAATGAATTGGGATTTGTTAAAACTCATGATATTGCAGAATTAAACGCAGAGAATATCGGAAAAGAGGTCGTATTAGGAGGATGGATTGAAGATCTACGAAAATTAGGAAAAATGACATTTATCACATTGCGCGATGTTTCAGGAATTTCTCAGATCATAGTAAAGGGTGAATTAAACGACAATCTAGAAGAGTTAAACCGTCAAAGTGTAATTTGTGTGAGAGGAATTGTACAAGAAACAAAGGCTAGGGATTTTAATTTTGAGATAAAAGCAGATGAGATAGAAGTATTGGCAAAGGCAGTACATCCATTACCAGTAGATCCAATTGGAAGAGTAGAGAGCAATATTGACACACGATTAAATCACCGTGCACTAGATATGCGAAACCAAAAAACTGCATCTATTTTCAAATTACGACATTATGTGTTAGAAATATTACGTAAAACATTAGCAGAGAAAAAGTTTATTGAAATTACAACACCAAAAATAATCGGCAGTGCAAGTGAGGGAGGAGCGAATTTATTTTCATTAGATTATTTTGGTAAAACGGCATATCTTGCTCAAAGCCCACAGCTATACAAAGAACAAATGACAATAGGACTTGAGAGAGTTTATGAAATTTCTAATTTCTACAGAGCAGAGAATTCACATACAGGTCGTCATCTTAGTGAATTTACAAGTGTAGACATTGAAGCTGCATTTATGGACTATAATGATGTAATGAATATTTTAGAATCACTAGTAATGGAAGTATACAAAGTTACATCAGAAAAATGTAAAAAAGAACAAGAAAACATAGGACACATAATTGAAATTCCAACATCTCCTTTTGAAAGGATAACATACACTCAAGTAATTGATGAGTTGAAAAAAGTGGGTGAAAAAATTGAATTCGGGGATGACTTGCTTGATTCACATTTAAGAATAATTGGAAAAAATCATCCGGGATTTTATTTTCTCACTGACTGGCCAATGAAATTAAAACCATTTTACATAAGAGAAAAAGATGAAGATCCTAAATTATCACGCTCATTTGATCTTCAATATGGATATCTGGAATTATCATCTGGTGGAACTAGACTGCACAACCAAGAGATGCTAAAAGCCAGACTCAAAGAACAGGGTTTGGATCCAACTCAATTTGCAGACCACCTTCAAACATTTGATTGGGGAATGCCACCTCATTCTGGTTGGGGAATGGGATTGGATAGATTAATGACTACTCTTATCGGAATAGACAATGTAAGAGAAGTTGTACTTTATCCAAGAGATCCAGACAGATTAAGCCCATAAATCAATTCAGATTTTTATTGCAAAAGAAATAACGACATTACATGATAGAACAGACAGATGCAAAAAAAGTAGTAGAAGTGATAGGGAATAATCTAATTGGAGTTTCACATGATTCCAATAACTTTCAAAAGTTGCCAGATTCTTTTTGGGGTTATTTTGCAAGAGGTCATGATACAAAAGGAACTTTTGGCGTAATAGTCACTTATTCTGAAAATGTAAATGATGTAGACGATCTAATCAAAATGTATGAAGAATGGGTAAATAAAAATAAAGAATCAAAATAAACTATTTCGTATTCTTTAAGAGTTTTCTATACTCGTTACATTCAGTACAAATGGGCTTTCCTTTGTATTTTGGATTACCATCCGTAATTTTTGAGGTGCCAGGATTTATTTTACAGATACTACAAACAACCATGAATATACGTCAGAATGTACAATTTATAAAAATTGGCATTTTTTCTAAAATGGGTAAATTCAGAAACATTGTAATTCAGATGATTCTAGTTGTTTAAAGATAAAAACAGATGAAAAAGTTACACCTAAATCAAACAAAAAGATCTTTAAAAAAAATACCAACCATATGATCAAATTATTTACACATTTGAGAAGATAATTAAAAATAAGATTATTTTTTGTGGATGTAAATCATAAAACATTTTTGTGGATGGTAAAAACACAGAAAAAAATTCATGAAGAATACATTGAAAGTATTACTTAATTTTTAGAGCCTGTCAGTAATTTCTGTGGTAAATTCAGATGTAGATTTATCTCCCCCAATATCTTTAGTTTTGATACCCCTTTTTACCAAATCAAAAATGGTAGATTCTAGTTTGTTACCAACCGCAATACATTTTGAATCATTATGTTTTGCTCCAAGCCAGTCAAGCATCATTTTAATTGATAAGAGAAATGATGAAGGATTTGCAATATTTTGTCCTGCAATATCAAATGCAGCACCATGAACTGGTTCAAACAATGCAAAATTATCACCAATATTAGCAGCTGGCGCCATACCCAATCCACCTACAACTTGAGAGGATTCATCAGATAAAATATCACCATATAAGTTGGTAGTCACTATGACATCAAATTGGTCCGGTTGACGAATGAGATTCATAGCACACGCATCAACATACATTTGTTCAAATAAAATATCAGGATAGTCTTTTGCCACTTCACTACAAGATTTTACAAATAAACCATCAGTGAGTCGCATTACGTTTGATTTATGAACACATGTAACTTTTTTCATAGAGTTACGTTGTTTTGCGGTTTCAAATGCATATTTTGCAATTCTCTTTGAGGCATATTCAGAGATTATTTTTAATGCAACAGCTGAATCTCCCAAGCTAAATTCTTTACCAGTGTAAAGATCTTCTGTGTTCTCTCGAACAATTACCATATCAATATCATCCCTTAATGCAGGCATGTGTGGGTATGACTTTGCAGGTCGAATATTGGCATAAAGATCAAGCATGCGTCTTAATACAACAATCACATCAGCTGCACTCTCACCAACTGGTGCCTTTAAACAAGCATCAGATTTTTTAATTGTAGATATAGTTTCATCAGGAAGTGCCTTTCCAGTTTCTTTTAATGCTGTGTCTCCTGCACGTAATTTTGTAATATCAAATTTCAAGTCAAGTTTGTCATGAATTGCATTTAAAACAGATACTGCAGAATTAGAGAGTTCGGGTCCAATTCCATCACCGGTGATTAATGAAATTCTATACATAATGGAATTTTATAATAAGGGAATTTTAGGATTTAGCTTAATTGCTTCTGATTCAGCATTTTTTTGAGCATGATTCTATTAATGGCATCAATTACTGCTTGAACGCTGGTAGTAACAATGTCCTCGCCTATTGATTTTGCAGAGACACTGTTTCCTTGTGCATCTTCAACTCTGACTGTTACCTCACATAATGCAGTGGAGCCACCAGATATCGATGCTAATCCATAATCTTTGATTCTAAGTTCAGAGATTTGTCCAGTAATTTTTTGAATTGCATTTAATGCAGCATCAACTGGACCAACACCATAATCAGTTCCGATAAAGTCCTTACCATCAATGTTTAATTTAACAAATGCATATGGCATTGTTCCAATTCCAGTAGATACTGAAAACCCAGTTAATTGGACAATTCGTTTGATTCCTTTTTCCCCTAAAATATTACTTGCAATGGAAAGCAATTCAACATCAGTAATTTGTTTTCCTTGATCACCAATAATTTTTATTTTATCAAGAATTTGTTTTGCCTGATCATCTGTTGGATGGACACCATATTCAGCAAGCATTGCATTCATACCATGAATTCCTGCATGTTTTCCAACTTGAAGCCATCTCTTTCTTCCAACTAATTCAGGACTGATTGGCTCATAGGTCAAAGGATTACTCAATACACCATGTGTGTGAATTCCAGACTCGTGACCAAATGCATTATCACCCACAATTGCCTTGTTTGGTTGAACATGAACACCTACAGTTTTTGAGATAAATCTAGATGTCTCATAAAGTAATTCAGATTTAATTCCAGTTTCATATTTTTGATCATAAGGCAAGCACTTTAAGGCCATAACAAATTCTTCCAATGCTGCATTACCTGCTCTTTCACCAATTCCATTAATTGTAACATGTGCGCATTGAGCACCTGCTCTTATTCCAGATAATGAGTTTGCTACTGCCAATCCAAAGTCATTATGACAATGAACACTAATTGGAAGTTTTGTAGCTTCAATTGCATCTCTAGTGATTTCTGCCATATATTCAGGAGTTGCATAACCAACAGTATCAGGAATGTCGATTCTATCAGCACCTGCTTTTGCAACTTCGCCAAATACATGTTTAAGAAAAGTTCTGTCAGTTCTTGTTGCATCTTCTGCAGAAAACTCTACTTGCAATCCTCTGGACTTGCCATACTCTACTGCCTCTATTGCTTTTTCAAGTGCTTGTTCTCGTGTCATTTTGAGTTTGTACTCCAAGTGAATATCAGAAGTTGCGATAAAGGTGTGAATATATTTTAATCCGGCATCAGCTGCAGCATCAATGTCTTTTTTATTAGTTCTAGCCAAACCACAGATATCTGCAGACAAACCTTCGCTTGCAATCATCTTTACAGCTTTGAATTCACCTTCAGAAATTACTGGAAACCCAGCTTCAATTGCATCAACACCAAGTATGTCAAGTTTTTTTGCAATGGTGAGTTTTTGATCTGGTGATAATGAAATACCAGGTGTTTGTTCACCGTCCCTTAGTGTTGTATCAAAAATTCTAATCCTCATGCTCCGCTCCTCTCCAAAGCCGCAACTCCCGTTCTTGCAACTTCAATGATTCCAAATGGTTTTGCCAATTCCTCAAATGCTCTGATTTGATCAGGAGTAGCAGTCAACTCTACCATTATTGATTCTTTTCGGACATCGTGTATTTTGCCCCCATATGCATTTGCTAATTTATTTACCTCCATGCTATCATTAGCATTACTTAGTTTAATCTTAAAAATACTTAGTTCGCGATATACGGTTTTGTGTTCATCCAAATGTTTTACCTCTATGGTGTCAATCATCTTGTCGAGTTGTTTTACTATTTGTTCAACTTGTTTTTCATCACCATATGTGGTAATAGTCATCCGTGAATATTCTGGATTGTCAGTCACACCAACAGAGATACTGTCAATATTGAAATTCCTGGATCTAAAGAGATGAGTAACTTTAAACAATATTCCCGGTTTATTTTCAACTAAAAGAGTAAGAATAGCCCACATGATTAATCACTATGAAGGTAAAATCATATCCGCAAGAGAAGTTCCAGGGGCTACAAATGGTAATACGTCTTCTTCAGGATCAATTGGAATATCAATCACTGTTGCAACATCGCTCTTCAATGCTGTTTTGATTGCCTTGTCAAGTTCATCCATTGACTGTGCACGTATTCCTTGAGCTCCATATGATTCTGCTAGTTTTACATAATCGGGGCATTTTCCTTGATCAACTCCTATCATTCTTCTATTATAGAAAGTTCTCTGCCATTGTGCAACCATTCCTAATGTAAAATTATTTAATAGAAATACAATCACTGGTATATCTTCCAACACTGCAGTTGCAAGAGAGTTTTCAGTCATACTAAAACTACCATCTCCTGCAATATCCACTACAGGAACATCAGGTCTTGCTACTTTAGCACCTATTGCCGCAGGAAATCCCCACCCCATAGTTCCAAGTCCAGTAGAACTAAAGAAGGTACCAGGTTGAATTACATCATAAAATAAAGACGCCCACATTTGATGTTGACCTACTTCAGTAGTCACAATAGATTCACGAGGTAACACTTCTCTGAGTTTTCTCAAGATTTTTGCGGCACCCATTTCACCTGGATGTAGTTTCAAATTTTCTTTCCAATACGCTTTGGTTTCTTTTACATGTTTAATCCAAGTATTTTCTTCAGTTC
>CALKVM010000032.1:0-16371 GCA_938049695.1 uncultured Candidatus Nitrosoarchaeum sp.
ATGCCACAAATTGATTATGGCAAATGTGTATTTTGTGGATTATGTGTTGATGCATGTCCATTTTATGCATTGTATATGACTAATGACTATGAACTTTCTTCATTTAGCAAGGAAGGTTTGATTTACACACCAGCTCAACTTCAAGTAAAACCATTTGTTTCTCAAGACTCTGAAATAAAAATTACTGATAGAGGTGCAACACATGGCTGATGTTGTATTTCTTGCATTATCTGTAATTACAATTGGTTCTGCAATAGCTGCACTAGAAATGAGATCTTTGATTTATGGTTCAATTGCCTTGATGGGTACACTTGGTGGAATTGCAGGTTTCTTTTTGCTTTTGGACTCACCATTTGTTGCAATGTTCCAACTAGCAGTTTACGTAGGTTCTATTGCAGTTTTGATTTTGTTTACAGTTATGCTAGTAAAAAGAGAACTAATCTTTAAGAAAGTTGAGGATAAAAGAAGAAAATTTGTTGGCATTGCACTAATGCTTGTTTTTATGGTTGCATTGGGCTCAATTATAATGGATTCTGGCATCAAAACAATTACTACTGATGAGCCTGCAGTTGATTTTAGAAATATCGGTGCAGACTTTTTGACATATTATTGGCCAGCTTTGATTTTAATGGCGCTAATTTTAACAAGTTCAGTTACGGGTGCACTAATTTTAGCAAGAAGAGAGGATGAAAATGAGCAACGAACTGATTGATTTTGTTTTAGTATCTGTTGCCATGTTGGGCATTGGAATTTACGGTTTGTCTGTAAAGAGAAATGCCATTCGAATGTTATTTGCAATTGAGATAATTATCAATGCTGCAAATCTTAATCTAGTTGCATTTGGAAGATTCTTACCACATAGTGGTGGTCAAACATTAGCATTATTTTCAATTGCAATCGCTGCAGCTGAAGTTGCAGTTGGACTTTCATTAATTATTGTAGCGTATCGTATGTATCAGAATATTGACATTGCAGACTTTAGGAGTTTGAAAGGATAATGGAATATGCACTTTTACAGGCAGTTTTCTTGCCTTTACTATTATCCCCAATTGCTTACATAATTGGAAGAAAAATAGGTCCTACACCTGCAATGTGGTTTACATTTGGAATTTTACTTTATGCTACTGTATTGGTGATTCTAGCTACACTTAGTGGCACTACCGAAGAGCATTATCCATGGACAGAACAATTCGGTGAATTTGGTTTCCTATTGGATGGTTTAGCATCACCCTTTGCTATTATGATTTACGTACTTAGTACAATATTGGTACTTTACTCAAAACCGTACATGATTCACAGATTTCATGAACAATATGAGGAAGAACAACACGAAATTACATCTAGTGGTCATTCAACAATAATTGAATCATCTTCTCTTTCAAACTATGTCAATGCCAAGTCTGGACTTTACTTTGCTCTTTATCTTGTTTTTGCAATGGGAATGCTTGGCACCGTATTATCTACGAATCTGATAGAATTTTATGTATTCTTTGAGATAATGCTGATTCCTGGTTTCTTTTTGGTTGCTCTTTGGGGTGCTGGCCCAAGAAGAAAAATTGGTTTAATGTTCCTGCTTTGGACTCATGCAGGTGCAGTTGTTTTACTGCTAGGATTTTTAATGATTGGCCTTACAATTGGAAGCTTTGACTTTGCAGATATTGATGAATCAAAAATTCCACAAGATATTCTAATGCTTTCAGCTGTTGCAATTTCAATTGGACTTGGAGTTAAGCTAGCAGTATTCATGTTCCACATCTGGCTCCCATGGGTTCACGGTTCTGCACCAACTCCAATTAGTGCATTATTGTCACCTGCAATGATTGGTATCGGTGCTTATGGTATTTTCAGATTGATTGTAGAATTTTTACCAAATACATTTGCTGACCTTTCAATTTGGTTCCATATTTGGGGTCTTGTTACAATGATCTACGGAGGTGCAATGGCACTAATGCAAGATGATATCAAACGATTACTTGCATATTCTAGTATTAGTCAAATGGGTTACATTCTATTTGGAATTGGTTCAATGTCTGTACTTGGATTATCTGGAGCTGAAATGATGTATGTTACACATGCACTTGGTAAAGGTATTCTCTTCATGATGGCTGGAATTATAATTGTTAAAGTTGGCACCCGAAATATTTCTCAATTAGGTGGTTTAGCTGGAAAGATGCCAATTACTGCTGTATGTGCGGTGATTGGTGCATTGACAATTATGGGTGTACCTCCAACTAGTGGCTTTATGGGTGAATGGACTCTATTTTATGGAGCATTAGAGACTGCTATTGAAGAAGGTTCAACAGTTAGAGCAGTTACATTTGCTTTGGGACTTGTTGCAACTGTACTAACAATGTCCTACATGCTTTGGATGTTAAAACGTGTGTTCTTTGGTAAACTTCCAGAACATCTCGAGAAAGTAAAAGAAGGAAGTTGGTATATGACTGCACCAATGATGGTACTTGCAGGTTTTACTATTGTTCTTGGAATTTATCCAGACATATTCTTCAATCAAATAATTCCATACATGAATGGGGTATTGGGGGTTTAGTATTTGGCAACTGAAGTCTTAGGTTTACCATTTGAAGTAGGCGCAGCAAGTGCTTGGCTAATTTGGATTCTGCCTTTTATTGCCGCGTTGATTATGCCTGCAGTTGGAAAACTATCAAAACATGCAACTGGCTATGTGGCAGTTGGATTTGCTTTGATGAGTGCAATTTCTGCAGCATCACTATTACCAATGGCATTAGAAGCACATGAAATTCATAATCAAATATCTTGGATTGATTCTATTGGTTTGAAAGCTGGTGTGTTGGCTGATCCACTTTCAGTAATTATGGCAAATGTAGTTGGATGGATTTCATTCCTCATTATGATTTACAGTACAGGATATATGAAAGGCGATAAATCAATTACAAGATTTTGGTTCTGGATGATGTTCTTTATTGGTTCAATGCAATTAATTGTGTTGTCTGATAATTTATTACAAGTATTTTTTGGTTGGGAAGGTGTAGGACTTGCATCTTATGCATTGATCAGCTTTTGGTATCGTGATAAAAAGAAAGATCATGTTGGTGTTGAAGGACGAACTGTTCTTGGTCTTTTGGATTATTATTCGCCAACTCATGCTGGTATGAAAGCTTTCATCATGACAAAAGTTGGTGATGTTATGATGATTGCTGGTATGCTTTTACTATTCTTGTTTGCCGGAACATTTGGATTTAGAGAATTAATGCATGATACATCTTGGGCAACAACAATGTCTGCACAAGGTCTCTTAGTACCTGCATTTGTTTTACTATTTGGTGGTGCTATTGGTAAATCCGCACAATTCCCACTAAACGAATGGCTCTTAGAAGCAATGACTGGACCAACAGCTGTTTCTGCTTTGATTCATGCTGCAACAATGGTAAAAGCAGGTGTTTTCCTAGTTATGAGATTAGCACCATTAGTTTTCGCTTTAAGCGCTGCTGGTATTTTGGCAGATCAATTCTTTGAAATAATTCTTCTAGTTGGAGCTGCTACCGCACTTCTCTTAGGACTTCAGGGAATGGTTAATTCTGAAATTAAAAAAGTACTTGCATATTCTACTGGTTCTCAAATTGGTTACATGATGATGGTACTAGGTATTGCTGGATTATCACAACAATTTGTTAATGGATATACTGCAGGTTTCTTTCATCTAATTTCACATGCAATGTTCAAGGCATCATTGTTTATGGCTGCAGGTTCATTGTTACATGTTGTCGGTTCACGATTCATGACTGATATGGGTGGACTACGTAAAAACATGAAAAAGACTTATGCGTTTATGTGGGCTGCAGGTCTTGGATTGATGGGCGCACCATTTATCACAACTGGTTTCTGGAGTAAGGATTCTATTTTTGGTGCAATTTATACATCAGGACATCCATGGGTCATACCAATATTTGCAATTGCTGTATTGACTGCAGTAATAACTGCATTTTACACAACTAGAATGCTCGGCCTGGTCTTCTATGGTTCAAAGAGTAAACATATTCAAAAAATGGAAGAAGAAGGACATCATATTCATGAAGCACCGTTATCTATGTGGGTACCATATGGAATTCTTGCAGTGCTTACAATTGCTATTGGTCTAGTTGGTTTATCATTTGAAGGTGGATTACATGAACTGTTTACAAATTATCTTGAAGACTCTTTTGGAATTCATTCTGTACATCACGAAATTGAAAATTCAATCCTGCCTGGATTCTTAGATGGAATTAATCCCGTTGCACTTACTGCATCATTATCTGCTTTCGGAATTGGAACTGGATTAGGATATGTGTTCTATATTGGTCGATGGGTTGATCCTGTTAAATTTGTAAATTCAAATGTTTTCTTTTCTGCTATTCATAAAGTTATTCTAAACCGATTTTATCTTAATGCAATTATCTATTGGTGCTTTGTTGTATTCCCATTATGGCTTTCAAGAGGAGTATTCAGGTACTTTGAAAAGACTGTTATTGATTATGGAATGAATAATGGATTACAAAAAGCAGTTGGTTGGAGTGCCAAAGTAGTTCAAGGAACTCAAACCGGTGTTACACAATCATATCTATTCGTATTTGGAGCAGGATTACTATTTGTAGTCCTGATATTGTTGATATAGGAGATAGATGAGATGTTAGAAATTAGTTCCACCCCATTGGTAATAATTGCAATTCTTGGTACAGTGGGAGTCTTGTTACCAATAATCAGTATTGCCAGAAAAGAAAAAGGTTCAAACTCATTTTATGCAATTATTGCATTTGCTGCATTAATTGCATCAATTGGATATGTTGCATATCAATTCATTAGTGATAATATTCTTCCATCTGCTCTATTCTCTAAAGATGTACTTGTAGATGATGCATTTGGTGGATTCTTTGCAATAGCGATGTTAATTGTTGCAATTTTCACTACAGTTGGTTCCTTTAACTACATGCGAAAGAAGAATTATCCCGCTGTTTACTATTCGCTAATACTACTTTCAACAATTGGTATGGTGTTAGTAGCATATTCTACTGATCTGGTAATGTTGTTTGTTGCATGGGAACTCATGAGTATTCCAACATACGTTCTTGTTGGATTTATGAAAAAGAATCCAAGCTCAAATGAAGCTGCACTAAAATATTTCTTGTTTGGTGCACTATCATCTGCAATTATTGTTTATGGAATTTCATTATCTTATGGATTAACTGGCTCAACAAATATTGGTGAAGTCATTCAAGGCTACGCTACTCTTGATTCATCGTTACTACCATTAGCACTGCTCTCTGTTGGAATGTTTATTGCAGGATTTGGATTCAAGATGGGACTAGTACCTTTCCATCAATGGTTACCTGATACTTATGAGGGTGCACCACCAACCATTACTACTTTACTTGCAGCTGGAACAAAGAAAGCAGGATTTGCCGCAACAATTAGAATAATTGTTCTGGGAATGGTTGTACTAAATCTTGATTGGACTTTAGCTCTTGGTATAATTGCAGTAATGACAATGACTATTGGTAACATTGCTGCAATCATGCAAAAAAATCTTGCAAGAATGTTGGCATATTCTAGTATTGCTCACGCGGGCTATATTTTAATTGGACTTGCTGTATCTCCTTACAGCTCTCTTGGTTTACAAGGATCACTCTATCACATATTGAATCATGCAGTAATGAAAGGTATGGCTTTCATAGCAGTTACCGGAATAGTAACCACACTTGCAGTAACTCATATCGATAAACTCAAAGGACTTGGTAGACGAATGCCTATCACCTCACTTGGATTAGTAATTTCCTTGTTTGCTTTAGCTGGTGTACCTCCACTTGCTGGATTTTGGAGTAAAATAATGCTATTTGGTGGCGCATTGGATGCTGGCTCAATCGTATGGTGGGCACCTTGGCTTGCAATAGCTGGAGTTCTAAACAGTGCTCTATCATTAGCTTACTATGGTTGGCTCACAAGAAAAATGTACTTTGAAGGAGAAACTGAAAAAAGAGTATCAGAACCAAAGTCTGTAATTGCAATCATGATATTTTCAATAATCTTCTTGGTAGGATTTGGTGTCTATCCAGATCCAATTATCAAATTTGTAGAATTTGCTGCCCCAACACTTAGCTTAGGTATTATGCCTTAAATGTTGTAAATTTTATAAGATTATCTAAATTCATTTTTGCATCATTGTCTGGAATTTTTCTTAAACTTGTTCTAGCTTTGTCAGAATATTTTTTTAAAAGTTCTTCCATTTCATTGAAAACATCTCTTGGATCGGAACTTTTCTTGATCAATAAATTAAATAATTTATCCTCATTTTTCCAGTCTAACAAATCATCTCTTATTTGATATGCAATTCCTATGTTTTTCCCATATTCTGTCAGTGCTTCTATTTCTTCTTCACTACCATTTGCAATAATTGCACCTATTCTTGCAGCTACTCCAAATGCAGTAGCAGTTTTGTATTCAATTACTTTGAGATAATCATCAAAAGTAACGTCTTCACTGCTTTCTAATCTGCCTTCTATCATTTCTCCTTCACTCATCAACATTGCTGTTGTTGCCAAATCCTTTGTCATTCTTGCATTGTCTAATCTTGAAGAAATTGCAAGAATTAATCCCAAAACAAAATCTCCTGTTAGCACACTTGTATTATATCCATATTTGATATGGAATGGTTCTTTTTGTCTTCTCATCGTTTCGTTATCTATAATGTCATCATGTATAATCGACTCCATATGTAAAAATTCTACAGCGCATGATGCTGCTAATGTATTGTCGTCAACTTTTCCTACGCTTTCAGCAGCCAAAACTAAGATGATTGGTCTAATTCGTTTTCCGCCCTCTAATGAATACTTTAATGGTTCAATGAATTCTGATTCTGAATATAATGATAATTCTCTATCTAGCGCATTGTTGATTTTATCGATATACTTACCGTATGTTCCAAGTAAAGGATTAATCTCGATATTTTTCCTGTCCAAGATATAGGCCTACTCAAAAAACTTTCTCATTAGTAATTAAATCTTGGTGCTCCAGCCGGGATTTTCATCGTTAGATTTTGAACCCGGGATCACTGCCTTGAAAGGGCAGTATGCTTGACCGGTCTACACCACTGGAACCCAACAAAATTGGGTAATTTGTCCATAAAATCTTTTGTAAACCACAAAGATTTTTTATTGGCGAATTGGGAGATGTGTTATGAATCTAATAAAGCGAATTGATGAAATGATTGAAGAAAGAAGTTTACTAAAACACCCATTTTATCAGATGTGGTCTGATGGAAAATTAACTCTTGATTCTTTATCTGGTTATTCTAAAGAATACTTTCAACTCGTCAAGGCAGTTCCATCCTTTATGACTCCTATTATAGAAAAAGCTCCAAATTCTGTAATTAGTGAATTGATTGATAATCAACAAGAGGAATCTGATCACATAAAATCTTGGATTCGATTTGCAGGAGAACTAGGAGTTTCTGAATCTAAATTAATTCATTATGAAGGATTAGAAAAGACTAGGAAATCTGTTTCAGATTTATCCGAATTAATGAATACTTATGAAGGTGGAGCATGTGCAATGTATGCTTTTGAAAAAGAAATTCCTAAAATTAGTCAAACAAAACTTGATGGCTTAGCAGAATTCTATGGAATATCTAATGAGGAGGCTACTGAATACTTTAAACTTCATACTGAAGCTGATATTCGTCATGCTGCATCTTGGAGAACTATTCTTGAAAAAACATCAACTGATTCAAATAATTTGATCCAAATTGCAGACAAATCTATTTCTGCACAAAATCTGTTGCTTGATAGTTGTTATGAAGCATATTGTTGAACTCATAACATTTTATACTGAAGATAAAATTCATTTGCTTAGGGCCCATAACTCAGCTTGGTAGAGTACCCGGCTCATAACCGGGGAGTCAAGGGATCGAAGCCCTTTGGGCCCATATTATTTCCGTTAGTTTTAAAATGAGCACAGACAAAATTTACTGGCCGCAATGAAGAATCAGAGTTATATCTGAAAGATGATTGAAAGGCATTTGTCTGAGCTGCCAAAAACTAACCTATCTGATTTCTTACTTTCTCTAAAATATCATCATCAACAAGTTTTTGTTCGTGTAATGCTTGCGTAATTTGCATTACGTTAGTTATCGAATGCAATTTAACTCCTAATTCTTTTAGCGCTTCATCCGCACCCTCCATTCTGTTGATAATTACATATGCGTCTTCTATTGCTATGTTTGCTTCTTTCAATGATTTTATTGCATTTACCACTGAACCTCCAGTTGTTGCAACATCATCTATCATTACAACCTTCATTCCTTCATAAATTCGTCCTTCAACTGATTTTGAAGTTCCATGGTCTTTCGGTTTACTTCTTACATAGATTAATGGCTTAACTATTTCAATTGCTAGTGCTGAGGCAATAATCAAACCACCTGTGGGAACTGATACTAAAGAATCAAAACTATTCAATCCTATATTTTCTACAATATTGTTTTGCAAATATTTTATCATAGTTCTGAATTGATGAGGATAACTAGGAACTAGTCTCAAATCAACATAGTATGAACTTTTTTTGCCACTAGCAAGTGTGAACTCTCCAAATTTTATTATTCCCTTTTGATGTAAAAAGGTTGCAAACTCTTTTACAAATTCCATATCTAAATTAACTACGCTGGATTTATTTTGGTTTGTATTATGTATTAATCATGCCTGAAATCTGGTTAAATTATGGTATTACTGACGTTGTTCTAGATATTCGGGCAGAGAATTTAGAACAAAAAATTGATTCTGATGGTAAATTTTTGGAAGATACAGCGATCAATGAAAAATTGAGTACTGTTGATTTAACAACACCTATGGAACTTGTAGTTTTACATAATTCAAAATCTGTTCAAAAAATCATCTCATCATTATTTACAATATGTGAACAAAAATCATTACCATTTCCTAAAATTTTAGCTGAGAAAAAAATAATGAATCTGGTAAAATCTGGCCTACCAGAAGGAAGTTCGATTAATGAATTTGATGATATTGATCTTTCTAATTCTAATCTTGTTTTTATCGGAGAAATGGAATTTGATGGTTTATTTGGATATGAGACCATTTCTACTCGCTTAATCAAAAAATTTGGTCAGGAATCAATGCTTTCTGCATATGCAAAAAGAAAGAGCAATCTTCCTACACCTGGACAACTGACAGAAAGTTTTGATGAAGCCAAAAAATTTGTTGATAATTTTGAAATTAAGGCAATTGAAATTGTAGCAAATTCCCAAGGTATTGTTGATTTTACAATGGGACATCCTTCAGAAACTATTTCATCTACAAAAACTATGGAATCATTTGCAATCAAAGATATCGGCCATCACAAATCAATGATAATTAGCACTGGAAAAGATTCAAGTAATGATAATCTTGGAAAATCTCTTTCATCTCTTTGGAATTGTGCTAGTGCATTACAAAATGGTGGCTTGTCTATCTTGGTAGCAGAATGTAAATCTGGGTTGGGTTCTGACGCACTTCAACAATACATTGAGGGTAGATTAAGTCTTGATCAACTTAAAAATCCAACTAAATATATTTCTGGAATAGAAGATCTATTATTTTTATCAGAAATACAAAAGAATTTTCAAATTGGATTGGTTTCAATTCTTCCAGAATATTATGTAAAAAAATTAAATATTATTTCAATGTCTGGAATAAAACCATCTCTGGATTACATTTTAAAAACACAAGGCGTTAGACAAAAAGTTGCGGTTGTAATGGATGGTGCTAGAGTTTTACTAAGGTAAAAAATTTGTTGGTATTGGTGCACACAAAACAGCCAATCCTATGACACCCAAGTATACCATTTTCCTATTTTTTGATAATGGAGAAACATCATCAAGTGGCATTGCACTGGGATTTCTTGAACTTAAAACAAGAATTAACATTGCCATTAACCAATAATTTAACAAAACAAGAATCGCCATACTTCCAATTGTTGCATACTTGTGACGTTTGGCACCAAGTAGAGTTCTTGCCATATGGCCACCATCTAGTTGCCAGGCTGGTAACAAATTCAAGAATGTGATTAAAAATCCAATCCAAGCTGCAAATAAAACTGGCGTCATTATTACTTCATGACCTGTTCCACCTTTTCCAAACAATGCTAAACTTGCAGTCATTAGTAATGGCTCTCCTTGATTCCATTCCATTAATTTTGAATCTGCAAAAAGTCCCTGTGCAATATCTTCTTGTAGTATAGGTGCAGTGTATGCACCATACATTGAAACTATAATTGTGATTATAAGTCCCGCAATTGGTCCTGCTATTGCCACATCAAATAAAATTTCTCGATTAATTGTTAATCCACGTGATTGAATAAATGCGCCAAAAGTTGGAATCCCAATAATTGGTAATCCTGGTATGAAAAATGGCCATGTTGTCTTTAGTTTGTGAGCTTTAGCTGCAACTAGATGACCTAGCTCATGAATCCCTAAAATTCCTAAAAGTGAAAGTGTATAGATTCCTGCCATTTCTAGTGGCTCACCGATATCTATGATAGAATTTGTTCCTGTAGTACGATAATATCCATCAATCATTACAAAGGCAATGACAATTGCAAACAAAATTCGTGGAGTCCAAGATGTGCTTAACCCCTTTTTTTGTTCTTTTGGAGTAAATTTTTGAATGATGATATATTTACCATCTCCCATTTGTTCAAGCTTACAGACATAGTTCATATTTTCTAATTTTCTTGCTAAATCTTCGAATTTTGATTTAAAATCATGATCATTAATCCTAAATTCCAAAGAATACGTCTCTCTGTTGAACTGACTTACTTCAAACAATGAATTGACTAAGGAAATCACGTCTTCTTGACTAGAGTCACTCATTCTGTTTACGGCTATTCCTTTCCATTAAATGGTTTGTGGTCTAAAATTAAATATTGATAATACAATATACTAGTAATGCAAGTAATTCTCAGACAATTGGATGACTGTAACATACGCCGTGCAGAACCGAGTGATTTGATTCCCGTAATGGAAATTAATCTGAAAACACTTCCTGAACACTATTCGGATTATTTCTATGAAAGTCTACTTGCCGAAATTCCAGAGGCATTCATTGTCGCAGAAATTGGGGGAAAACATGTTGGTTACATAATGTGCAAAACTGAATATGGTTTTTCTAATTTTAAAAAATTAGGATTTGTAAAAAAAGGTCACGTGGTGTCTATTGCAGTTCTTGATGAATATAGAAAAAAAGGAATTGGCAAAGCACTAGTTGAAGAATCTGTAAATGGTGTCAAACTAAAAAAATGTGACGAGTTTTATCTTGAGGTCAGATCTAGTAATAATGATGCCGTGCGATTGTATGAAAAACTGGGTTTTGTTATTAGACAAAAACTCAATGCATATTATCGTGATGGTGAAGATGCATATCTTATGGCAATTGAATTGAACTAGTTCAAACCAATAAATAACTCACAACAAACTTGAGCTTATGGATAAACGTAAAGGAATGGGGATTACAATTTTTGTACTCTGTATTACTGCATTCTTTCTTTACGCATACTTGCTAATGTTGTCTGAATGGAGTCCTATTGTATTACAATTATCTATTTTGATGATTGCAGGCGGAATACTTGGTGTGGTAGCTTGGATTGGATACGTAATGGCAACGACAAAACCTTCATCTGCATCAATTTCATCAGATGATTAATTTATTTTGAAATCTTAACATCCACAACTGTTTGATAGTATCTAGGACCTACAGCTCTTACGATTTTTGATCCTAAAATTTCTGATTTAACTGGAGTTACTTGTAGATAATGTTCTTCAGAAAGTTTTCCTGCATTTGATTTTTTATCTGCATGAATATGAGAGTAATAGTGAATTATCCCACCGCTTTTTGTTGCATTAATTGCAGACTCTAAGAATTCATCTGATCTTTCAGGAAGAAGCATTAAAGTTCTATCCGATTTATTTTCTAATTGTTCTTGAATTATTCGCGATGCGTCTCCATTTATCGAGATTATATTTCCTGCAATCTTATTTGAGATGATGTTCTTTTCACAAAGTTTTGTTGCAACTGGATTGATATCTATACTATACACTGTACATCTCTTTTTTTTTGCAATCATGATTGAAAACATGCCCACACCAGCAAACATATTGACAACCATTTCTCCCTCTTGGACCAAATTGGCAATTCTTTCTCTTTCCGTAGATAACCTAGGCGAAAAAAATGCATTTTCAACATCCACTGTAAATTTACAGCCAAATTCTTTGTATTCTGTTTCTGTCTTATCCTCTCCTGCTAGGATCTCTAAATTTCTGGTACGAAAATCTCCTTCAACAGCAGAAGCCTGATAAAAAACACTCTTTGCAATTTTTACTTCATTTAGGAGAGTTTCTCCGATGAGTTTCTTCTTAGTTAGTAACGAATTCGGAATTTTAACTATAATTATATCTCCAATCTGATCAAAAGATGAGATAAGTTCTTGACTCTCTTGCGAAGTAAGTATATTTTCCAATGACTTCTTTAACATTCGAGTCAATTTTTGTAATAAAAATTACCTGAACTTTTTTGCTCTTTATCTAATCTACTTTCTAGTTTGTTTACACGCGGTCTCAAACTTCTTTCATCTCTTCTAAATGACATGTCAAGTGATTTTAGGAATCTATTCATTGCATCTGCTTTTGGCATTGGGGATGTTGCATGTCCAGATAATCCTGATATGCCTTCAAAAATTATCATAGAGTCAGATATGAGATCCATTAATTGTATGTCATGATCTACAACAATAGCTGTTTTTCCAAATGATCGAACAAACTTCTGTACGAATTTTGCAACAGTTATTCTGTCTTCTACATCTAAAAATGCTGATGGTTCATCTAATGCATAAAGATCTACTTTTTGTAAAAGACATGCAGCAACTGAAACTTTTTGTAATTCACCACCTGATAGATTCTTTACTGATTTATTGTACAGTTTTTTAATTTTTAATGGATCTAGTATCTGCTCTTCTTCCTGACTCCCTTCGATTGGACCTCCGTTTGCCTTGTCTAACAATACAATGACTTCGGCATCAATATCGTTCTGAAGATATTGCGGTTTATACGCGATTTTTATTTTTTTATCAATATGTCCTAAATCTGGTTTTTCTACACCTGCAATCATCTTCATTAGTGTTGTTTTTCCAAGTGCATTTGCACCCATTATCCCTAACACTTCACCTTTTCTTACTCTACCAGGCTCAACCGTAACTGAGAATGATGAATATTTTTTCTCCAATCTTGGATATGATATAATTTCACTCCCTTCTTGAAATTCATCAGTAGTTGAAGAAGATATATCGAAAGAAAATTTCTTGTCTCTGAATCTAACATTTTCAGTTGGTAGATAACCATCGAGAAACACATTGATTCCAATTTTGGTTGATAATACACTAGAAACTATTCCATATGCTGAAGGTTCGCCATAAAGCAATTCTATGTAATCACTAAGAAAATCAAGTAGTGTTAAATCATGTTCAACAACCATTACGCTTTTTCCAATTTTAGCTAGGCTTTGAATTACTCTTGCTACACTTTTTCTTTGAAATACATCATTGTATGATGATGGTTCATCAAAAAAGTAAAACTCTGTATCTTTTGATGCAACAGCTGCTATGGCTAATCTTTGAAGCTCACCGCCACTAAGTTCTTTGAGATTTTGTTCCATCGAATTTTCTAATCCTAATTCTTTGATTAATTCTCTTGATACTCCACGTTCATCATATTTTTCCATTAACTCTTTTCCAGTACCATCAAATGCTTGTGCAACATGATGTACTTGCTGTGGTTTAATCGATGCACGAAGTTGTTTATTTTTAATTTTTTCAAAATGAGATTTTAATTCTGTTCCACCATAATGCTTTAAAACTTCATCCCATTCTGGAGGGTTTTCGTATCTTCCTAAATTTGGTTTCAAGTTCCCAGAAAGAATGTTTACTACGGTACTTTTCCCCATACCGTTTCTTCCTAGTAATCCTATGACTTCTCCTTTTCTTGGCGTAGGTAATCTGTATAATCGAAATGAGTTTGGACCATATTGATGAATTTTATCCGATGCTAATTCAGCTGCTAAATTGACAATAGTAATTGCATCAAAGGGACAAACTTTGACGCATATGCCACATCCATTACAAACATCTTCATCTATCTGGGCTTTTTTTGTCTCTTCGTTAAGTATGATGCAATCAGCCCCTGATTTGTTGACTGGGCAATACTTTATGCACTCCAACCCGCATTTTTTTGGTTGGCAAAGGTCTTTGTCTAATACTGCAACTCTGTGAGTCATGTCGTAATTCGATTATTCCTTGCTTTATACCTCTTTTGAACTATCTAAAATAAGGCGTTACCTTAATAGATAAGAATCTGTCAACGTTGTTCAAGCCGGCCATAGCGTTAGGGTGCGACCCAATCCCATTCCGAACTTGGAAGTCAAACCTAATGTCGCTGTTGTGCTACTAAGGTGCGAGAGCCCTTGGGAAGCAACAGTGCTGGCATTTTCTATTATCTCTCAATCAATCTTTTAATATGGAATTTATGATTTGTACTGTGATTTCAATGGCTACCTGTGTTGTTTGTGGACAGCAATTTTCAGATGATATACGATTTTTAAATCATATGATGGATAAACATGGTTTTAGAAATCCAAATACCGATAAACCAGATAGAAATAGTAGAGGTTACTGATTTAATCCAATTCTTTTAAAATATCTTTGAGTGTTTCTATTTCATCATTTAGAAAATCAACTCTTACAATTACACTTGTTTTAGCGCTTTCTGATATGTTGTATTTCAATTCTTTTTGAATTAATTCTGTGAACTGTTCACGTTCCATTATGAGATCACTTAATCGCATTATTGCATTTTCAATAGTCATCACTTTTCTCCAATTTTGTGCATGTGTCCATCTGGATGTATGCATTGATTCCCTATGTGTTTGTAATGTATGTAATCATGACCTGTATGATGTACATCGTTACAATTACAAGAACTCTTTTTTACCATGTTATGCTGATGATATTTTTGTATAATAACTTAGAAACTGATTTTCAATAATGATATTGATCTAATTTATATTTTTAATTTATATATTTTGTAAGTAATCTAGAATTAATCTTACTCCAAAACCTGTGGCCCCTTTTGGATTGTAAGGCTTTTCTTTTGTTGCTACTTGTGTCCATGCAACACCTGCAATATCAATATGAATCCAAGGTGTATTTTCAATCGCATTTCTTAAAAATGCTGCAGCGGTAATTGTGCCTGCAGCTCTTCCAATTCCAACATTTTTCATATCTGCAACGTCTGATTTCACCATATTCATATAATCTTCATTTAGTGGAAGCTCCCAAATCTCTTCTGTTGTTCTTTTTGATGATTCCATGATCTTCTGTGTTAACTTGTCATTGTTTGAAACCATACCTGCTATGTTTGTACCCAGTGCAATTATACATGCACCAGTCAATGTTGCAAAATCAATAATTGCCTTTGGTGAATATTGTTTTTCACCATAAGATAACGCATCTGCTAAAATTATTCTGCCTTCTGCATCTGTATTTAGAATCTCTGCAGTTTTTCCACTGTATAATTTTATGATGTCTCCAGGTCGATATGACTCTCCTCCAGGCATATTTTCAACTGATGGAATAATTCCTACTACATTGATTGGCAATTTTAATTCTGATAATGCCTTCATTATTCCAATAACTGTACATCCACCACATTTATCGAATTTCATTTCATCCATTTTTTCACCAGGTTTTAATGAAATACCACCTGTGTCAAACGTTACTGCTTTGCCAACTAATACAATTGGTTTTTCATTTCTAGAACCATGATTGTATTCTAAAACTATCAGTTTAGGTTCATTTTTACTTCCTTGTCCTACTGCAGTAATTCCACCAAATCCTTTCTTTTTGAGTTCATTTTTTGAAATGATATTGCATTTCATATTGTTCCTTTTTGATATGATTCTTGCAAAATTTGCTAATGTTGCAGGTATGCATTCGTTTGGAGGTAGATTGGCAATACTTTTTGTGTATATAGCACCATCAGAAATTATTTCTGCAATTTTTATTGCTTTTGAAATCTTTTCTGATTTAGAAATTAAAATAGTAAGATCTGGAATATTATTTTCTTTTTTTGATTTATATTTTTCAAATTTATAAAGAGACATTTTGCATCCTTCTACTATCTGAGATACTGATGAAATAGGTTCAATTAGAGAACTTGGTGGCACTATTATGGAAAATTCTTTCAGTTTTAACTCTCTGGCCTTTTGAGCAATTTTACCTGAAACAAATCTTATGGTGTCATTAGTGAAGTTCTCTTTTTTACCTAATCCT
>CALKVM010000033.1:0-15964 GCA_938049695.1 uncultured Candidatus Nitrosoarchaeum sp.
AAATTTTCAAAAGATTTCATGTACGAGATGGTATGGGAGTGAATTTGTTGCTCCGAAATGGAGTCAATACCGTGATAATAACAAAGGAGATTTCTAAAATAGTGAATTATTGGGCAAAATCCATGAATGTTTCCAAGGTTTATTCTGGAGCAAAGATAAAAGAAAATGAATTAGAGAAAATATGCAAGATTTACAAATTAACCCCTTCAAACATTGCATTTATTGGTGATGATGTCAACGATCTAGAGTTAATGAAGAGAGTAGGACTTTCGGCAACCCCTTATGACGGTATTGCTCAAGCAAAAAAAATTGCAGATTATGTTTGCAAATCTCCTGGTGGTGGTGGAGCTCTAAGAGAAGTAGCTGACTTGATTCTAAAAGAAAAATTTCCACACAAAACTAAATGGTACTGAGTCAAATTTAATAATTACCAATATTACATATCTCATATTGGTATTCATCATTGCTGAAATTGGAATTAATCATAATGGAGATATTGAAATCGCCAAAAAATTAATCGACCTGGCTGTTTCCACAGGATGTGATGCGGTTAAATTTCAAAAAAGAACAATAGATAAAGTATATTCAAAGGAACTTTTAGATTCTCCACGTGATAGTCCTTGGGGGAAAACTCAACGTGAACAAAAAGAGGGATTAGAATTTTCACATATACAATATAATGTAATTGATAAATATTGTAAACAAAAAGGGATTACATGGTATCTTTCATGCTGGGATATTGACAGTCAAATTCAAATGAGGAAATTTAAAACAAAATATAACAAAGTGGCTTCAGCAATGCTAGTTCACACAAAATTATTAGAAACTATTGCTGAGGAAAAGAAATACACATTCATATCTACTGGTATGAGCACCATACAAGATATTTCAAATGCAGTGAAAATTTTCAAGAAATACAAGTGCCCATTTGAATTAATGCATTCGCATAGTAGTTATCCGATGGACATCAAAGAAGCTAATCTCAAAGTAATTCAAATTCTGAAAAAAAAATTCAAATGCAAAGTAGGCTATAGTGGGCACGAAAGCTCTTCATATCTTCTATGTGTAGCAGCAGTATTGCTAGGTGCTACCTCAATTGAAAGACATATCACTCTTGATCGTTCTATGTACGGTAGTGATCAAGCTGCATCTTTGGAACCTATAGGATTAAGCAGGCTCGTTAAAGATATCAGAACACTGGATGTAATACTTGGCGATGGCGTTAAGCGTATTTGGGATTCAGAAAAGCCTGCAATGAAAAAACTAAGAGAAAGATTGGTTTGAGTTCTACAAACGATCAGATTAAAAAAATCATGGTTGAAAGTTCTAATCTTATACTAAATTCCATAAATTTATCTGAAAAAATTGAAGAATCCATTAATGAAATAATAAAATGCTTCAAAAGAGGAAACAAAATAATTGTTTTTGGAAATGGTGGTAGTGCTGCAGATGCCCAACATATAGTTGCAGAATTTATTGGAAGATTTCAGAAAGAAAGAAAGAGCTTGCCTGCAATTTCTTTAACTACTGATTCATCAATTATTACTTCCCTTGCAAATGATTACTCCTATGATATAGTATTTAGTAGACAATGTGAAAGTCTTGTTTCAAAAGGAGATGTAGTGATAGGAATTTCCACCAGTGGTAAATCAAAAAATGTGGAAGAGGGAATTAAAGCAGCAAAGAAAAAAGGTGCCATCATCGTAGGACTACTTGGAGGAGACGGAGGAACTATCAAAAATATTGTAGATATTTCAATTGTGGTTCCATCTATCAATACGGCGAGAATTCAAGAAGTTCACAGAGTGATTTATCACATAATATGCGATGTTGTAGAAAATGAATCAACAAAAAACTGAAGTGTATAATTTTTTGAAATTTAACATTTACTGATTGAATCTTTGAATATGTATCTAACAAAAGAAACAGAAATCATATTTTAAAAATTTATCGTTTCTCTCTAACAACACTAACAATAGAATAAAGAATTGTACCTGAAATTAATAATATAGTACCTAAAATTACTCCACTTATTCCAACAAGAGCTATATTAGTGATTACCACTCTTTCTTCAGAATATATCTGCAATGTCCAAGCCCCAAAAATTAATCCCAATATAAGAAAAGAAATACCACTCACTCCATAATACAAAAGAGGACGCTCTATAGCTACATGCTTTATTGTACTCATAATTACTGATGTGCCATGAGATATAGGTTCCTGGGAATGTGTATTATTTTCATAACTGATAGTTATTGGAACTTCAACAATACGCATTTCTTTTTTAGATGCTTTTATGAGAATCTCAGTAGAGATGCCCATTCCAGATTCTGTGGGAGATATTTCTTTTAATACTTTTTTAGCATAAGCTCTAAAACCACTTTGTGAATCGGTAATTTTAGATCCAGTCACGACATTTGTTAATCCAGTAATTGTTTTTATTCCAATTTTTCGATATCGTGGTAAATCTTTTGTTTCTCCAAGAAATCGTGAGCCAATAACAATATCTGCTTTATTTTCAAAGATAGGTTGTAACACAGAGTCAATTTCTGAAATTTGATGTTGTCCATCTGCATCAAAGGTTACTAAGACATCGGCTCCAATTTTTCCGGCCTCATTAAAAATTGTATTTATTGCAGAACCGTAGCCTAAGTTTTTGTCATGCTTTACAACATATGCACCTAAAGATGAAGCGATTGTTTCGGTCATATCCGAAGAGCCATCATCACAGACAATTACTTGATCATATTTTTTCTTTAATTTTGCTACAATCGGACCGATATTCTTTTCTTCATTAAATGCTGGAATTCCAATAATTATTTTCAAATTAATGTAATTACTTTTGTTTGATTATTTAAGGGGTGTTATGCCACGGATATAATTTTTAAATGTGCATTCAATAAACCCGAAAACAAATCTTTATTTTTAGCAAGAAAGTCAATCATATCTTTATTTGATATTAAAATGTTAGATAAAATACCACCTGAAAACAAACTCTTATCTCGATTAATTTCATATTCAAACATATTAAATTCAAATGCTCTATCACCCAATAATTCTTCATATTTTTTGTAGTCCAATGAATTAACTTTATGGTTTAATGCTTTTCTAATTAATTCTGGAAGAGAATTAAGAAAATTTACTTTAAATACAGAAGGCATAATTTGAAAAGCTTGTTCACCAAAAATAACAGAAGCCTTATCATATTTCATAGCCTTCAGTGCAGTTGTACCTCTAATTGCAATTATTAATTCTGAATTTTTTAGTAGAATGTTATTATCAAATAGAGGATTGATAAATATAACATTTGGAATTTCAAGTATTTGTTTATAATAATCAGGATCTTTCCAACCTCTCAGTTCAGAGGCAATATGTTCTTTAACGTATAAAACATAATTGATAGGTATTGATTTTGCAACATGACGAATCACTTCAATTTGATTTGTATAATATGGAGCATAATGTAAAATATTTAATTCTTCATCTACATTCATAGGAAAATAAACAAAAGGAGTATGTAAATCAGGGGCAAATGTAGAAGATTTTTGAAGGAAATAATAATTACGCCTTCGTTTAAATTCTAAAAATAATGCGTCTCTTGTAACTTTAAATTTACTTCTTCCATAATACATGAAATTTGAATTGATCAGGTTATTTGAATCAAAATCAAGTAAATAATCTTTTAAAGCTTTAAATTTATTAAAAAACTTACTATTACGATTTTCTAGATATTTTTGGACTACTAAATCATAAGAATCATTTGTTACATTTGTATTAATTATTTTATCATTAAAAAAATTATCAGGTATGGAGTTTGGATCTAGATCAAATGTTGCCCCATCTTCAACTAAAATATTTTTATTTTTAAATCCAGTTCCACATATAGACAAAACTTTTATTCCTTTTGCTCGACAAATTTCCAATAATAGTTTTTGGTGATGAAACGGAGGATCATATGTAAGAAAATAATCAGGTTTAATTTCATCCAATATGGATTCAAATAATTTTGATTCTTGTTCAAGAATAGATAAAATTTCTTGCTTGTTAAATTTATAAAAACGATTATGAATATAAAAAAATCGTTCATTAATAGCTAATTTCCATAAATCAATTTTGTATTTTTTTTCAAAATTTGATAAGTAATTAAGATCAGGTTTTTGCTGAGTTTTTTTGATGTAATCATGAAAAAACCATATTTTTTGGAAGTTTACTAAATTTTGATTTTGGAAAAACTTTTTTGGGTTAGAATTTATGTCGATTATTCCAAAAAAATCAGCATCCAAGTGAGATTGAAGGTAATAAGCGAGGCAAAAATGTAAGTAAAACGCATCAATAGAAAACAAAATTTTAGGCTTTATTTTCATAGGATTTGTTATTTGTAATACATATTAAATATAAATGAAAATTTTTCTAATTTTTGAAATGAAGTGTTATTTATGGTCTAAAAAGTACCTATCATTAATATTATTATTTATTTAATTTTTTACATTGACAAAAACCCCAAAAATCGGAATTATGCAAGGCAGACTTTCAAAACCATATGATAATAAAATTCAGTCTTTTCCCGTATCCTCTTGGAAACAGGAATTTGAGAAAGCGACAAAATGTGGATTTGAAGTAATTGAATGGATTTTTGATGAATATGAACCAAATCCAATTTTATCTTCTGAAGGCATTTCAGAAATAAATTCATTATGTAAAAAACACAATATTATCATAAATTCCATATGTGCAGATTATTTTATGATGAAAAAATTATTCCATGAATCTCAGAGTAATTTAGAAAAAAACATCACAGTTCTTAAAGAATTGATTTTACAATCTAAAAAATTAGAATTTTCTTTTATTGAAATACCTCTTGTAGATTCATCTTCGTTAAAAACTGTCAATGATAAAATTGAACTTAAAAATAGTTTAGATAAAGTAATTCCTATTGCAGAAAAAAATAATGTAACCATAGTTCTTGAGACTGATTTAGCACCAGTTGATTTTAAGCAACTCCTATCAGAATTTAATCACCCAAACATTATGGCAAACTACGATTCTGGAAACAGTACATCTCTGGGTTATAATTCAAAAGAAGAGTTGACTATACTAAGAAAATGGATAAAAAATGTTCATGTGAAAGATCGAAAATTTCATGGTGGAACTGTTCCATTAGATTCAGGCGATACTAATTTTGATCTTTTCTTTTCAACCTTGTCTGAAATACGTTATTCAGGAGATTTGATTATCCAAGGAGCAAGATCATCAGATACCAATGTTGCTCCTGAAACTACTTGTCAAACATATCAAAAGTTTGTAAAAGAATATGTAGATAAGTACTATATTTAATTTGAAAGTCATGGTAGATGAAAAACCTTTGAAGATTGTCGTTACGGGTTCTGAAGGTTTACTTGGAACTGAGATCTCACAATACCTTGAACTAAAAAATAAAGTGATCAAATTAGATCTTCGTTTAGGTCATGACCTAAATGATGAAACTTTTGTTCGCAAGTGGTTTGCTGAAAATAAGGCTGATTGTCTGGTAAATTGCTTTGCTCTAAACGATCATGTGGAAGAAGGCAAGTCTCGCGGCACATTATTCGACATAACTTTAGATTCATTTAGTAAATTCTTAGATGTAAATTTAACTTCCCTTTTTTCAGTATGCCGTGAATTTGCAAGAAATAATTCCAGTGGCTCTATTGTGAATTTTTCAGCCACAACTGGAATAGTATCAGCTAGACCGGATTTGTATGATGGTGGACACAAACATCCAGCTTATAGCATATCAAAAGCTGGAGTCATAAATTTAACCAAATTTCTTGCTACACATTTAGCTCCAAAAATAAGAGTAAATTGTATAGCACCAGGTGGAGTAGAATTTGATCAGGATCAACGCTTCAAGGACAAATATTCTGCTTTGACTCCAATGAAAAGAATGATGAAAAAAAATGAATTAAACAAACTTGTAGAATTGTTATGCACGTCTGATTCATCATATTTGACAGGTTCAACAATTGTTGTGGATGGAGGATGGACTGCATGGTGAAAATTTGATCTGTGATTATTAATGAAAAACAAAATTAGGATTGGAATTATTGGTTGTTCTACAATCGCCAAAAGCTCTACCATACCCGCTATTTTAAAATCAGTCAACTGCAAATTAGCTTTTGTTGGAAGTCATTCAAAAGATAAAGCAAAAAAAATTGCTCAGGAATTTGAATGTGAAAAATATGGTTCCTATGAAGACGTATTAGACGATGACAGCATTGATGCTGTTTATATCTCCACACCAATCGGAACTCATGAAGAATGGGTAATCAAGTCAGCACAGACTGGAAAACATATCCTCTGTGAGAAATCATCTACAACATCATTTGACTCTGCAAAAAAAATGATTAGAGTGTGTAAAGAAAACAATGTTCGATTAATGGAGGGCTTTATGTTTCGTTTCCACCCATCTCATCGGAAAGTAAATGAATTCATCAATGATGGAACGATTGGGAAGATATTCTCATTTTCTTCAAAATACGGTTTTCCGCCAATATCAAAAGACAATATACGATATGACAAATCTCTTGGTGGTGGTATCCTAAATGATGCCGGTTGCTATCCCATAAATGCATCAAGAATGCTATTTGAATCCGAGCCTGAGGGAATTCTATGCAATCTAGTCATGGATAGAGAAAAACAAGTTGATACAAAGGCTGTAATCTTTATGGATTTCAGTGACGGAAGACATTCTCAAAGTGCTGTAGGATATGATCTTTTTTACCAATCAGTATACAGCTTGTGGGGAAGTGAAGGATCTCTAAGCCTAACAAGAGCCTATAATGTGCCACCAGACATGCATGTTACATTAGATATCAATGCTAATAATTTTCAAGAAAAGATTTCCATAGATACTGCAGATCATTTTCAATTAATGATTAATTCTTTTTGTGATGAATTACAAAACACACAGTCTTCTCGGTATAATTTTGAAAACGATTTACTTAATCAGGCCAGAGTAATGGAGGCTGCAAGAATATCCAACAACAAAAAAAGATATGTCAGAATTGATGAAGTAAAATGACTTTGAAGTGTTTTATTACACTGTATATTATTGATTTTATATGAATGTAGACATTTTCATTCCTGCCAGACTCGATAGTACAAGACTACCTAAGAAACATTTAGAAAAAATTAACAATATTCCATTGATTGAACACCTAGTAAATAGATTAAAAAAAGCAAAAAAATTTCGAAAAATAGTTGTTTGTACAACTGATAAAAGTTCTGATGATCAGTTAGTTGATTTTTTAAAAGAAAAGAAAATTTTGTATTTCAGAGGAGATGAAAAAAACATTCTAAAAAGATTCCTCGATGCTGCAAAAAAATTTGATACCGAAGTAATCATCGACATAGAAGGCGACAAGTTATACACTGAACCTGAATTTGTCGATAAGATAATTACAGAAATGGAAAAAAATAATTATGATTTTATCATCGGAAACGATTCTCCAACGGTTTTCAACCCAGATAATCACTTAGTTCATGGTATAATTCCCACTGGGATTAGAGTTTCTGCGCTTGAAAAGATATTTACATCAGAAAATCATCAAAATAAAGAAACAGGTTATAAAGAAATTTTTATCAACAGTCCCAATATTACAAAGAAGTTTTTCCTTTTCAATTCAGAATTAGAAGTACCTCCTCATTTGAGATTAACAATTGATTATCCAGAAGATCTTGCTTTTGCAAAAGAACTATTCAGTCATCTAGCAAGTGATTACACATATCAAGATATTTTAAAAGCAGTAAAAAATAATCCAGAGTTGTTGAAGATTATAGAAAATATTAATAATAAATGGCTCAAAAACTATAAAGCGGAAATGAAAAAATTTTCATCACCTAGAGAAAGCAACTGAGATAATGATATGAAAAAATTTCAAAATAAAAATTGTTTAATTGTAGGTGCATCTGGGGGTATAGGCAATGAAATAGCTAAAAAGATGTCCGAACTTGATTGTAATTTATTTTTGGTTGGTAAAAATAAAAACAAATTATCTGCGTTAAAAAAAGAAATCACAAATAAAAATAAAACAATCAAGATAGAATTTGGATTAGTTGATTTAACGGATGATCAGTCAATAAATAATTTAATAAAAAAAATTAGAAAAGAGTTTGGCACGATTGATATTTTGATTAATACTGCAGGATTATTCATTGTAAAATCATTACAAAATTCTTCCATACAAGAATTTGATGAGTGTTTTAGAATTAATGTGAGAGCACCATTTATTTTTTGTAAGGAATTTTCTAAGGATATGAAAAAAAGAGGATGGGGTAGAATAGTGAATCTGGGTTCTTCGTCATCGTATAATGGGTTTAAAAATGGTACAATGTATTGCTCAACTAAACACTCGCTACTAGGTTTATCAAGAGCACTTTTTGTGGAATTAAAAGAATATGGTATCAGAACATATTGTATTTCTCCAGGTTCAACTAAAACAAAAATGGGACGATTATCCAAAGATCAAAATTTTGAAACATTTCTTAATCCAAATGAAATAGCTGAATATGTAGCATTTGTGATATCTTTTGATAAAGAATTGATTAGTGAAGAAGTAAAACTAAACAGAATTAAAATGGAATAATAGATATAATTTGTAAAAATTTTGAATAGATAGATACATAGTTTTAATCATTTAAAAGAAAATACGTAAAGTCCCGTAGCGCCACTTTGTGGAAGATCGTTATTTAATGAAACTATGTTTGTTTTAATCCATTTTATAAAAGAATCAATTCGTTTTTTATTATTAGGTAACTGTGCATCACGAAGTACATTTGGGATTCTTCGTTTAAAATCTTCAATTAGAACATCGCCATGACTCCAAGATCTATCGAAAGTTTTCCAGATCATTTTCATTTTTAATTTTTTAGCAAAATTTTGAAAATCTATTGGTGTAAAATAGTGAAGATCTACCAATGTTATTGGAGCTTTGAATAGATACCATAATGTAAGTAACATATATCCTCGCGGATTAGTCCAATTAGGCGATGTGATTATAATACATCCGTTGGGATTCAAATGTCGTTTAAATAACTTCAATGTTTTAAGTGGGTCATCCATATGTTCTAATGTACCATTTGAAACTATTACATCAAATTTTTCTTTAATTTTACTTACATCCATATTCTTAAAATCAAGATTTCGGTGAGAATATTGAGATTTAGCTATTTCTATTGCCTCTACGGAATAATCAATTCCTAAAACTTTGCCCCCTTTTTTTGCTGCATTATATGCAAAAAAACCAGTTCCACATCCAACTTCAAGTACTTTTTTTGATTTCCATGAAATTTGCTTTAATACCTCTTTAACTTCTGATGTGGGAGTAGATTCTATAAAGGCGGTAAAGTGTTTTTTCTCTCCCTTAAGATACACTTTATCGTAAAAGTGTTTTAATTTCTTATTTTGTTTCAATATTATCAACTAATGAATATATTTTATTATTTAATGTATATATCATAAATGATAATAACACAAGAGACAAGAATAAGTAGGATAGTTTTTGTAATCAGATGAATAAATTGACGATGTTAAGAATAATTAATAGTCAGACAAAAATAAAAATTTCATTTTTAATTATATTTTTTACGGGATTAGCATTTCGTTTTTTTTATTTTCCTCATGAATTGCCTCTTGTAGCAGATGCAATGGATAATTTCAGATACGCAACAGCTATAAATTATTATGGACATTTACCTGTAGAGTGGGCCCCAGCTAATAACGGATGGCCGATATTTCTTTCATTTTGGTTTTCAGTAATTAATCTAGAAAATTCTCTGCAGTACATGGAACTACAACGCATCATATCAATAATTTTATCTAGTTTAATTATAGTTCCTGTTTATTTTTTATGTAGAAAATTTTTTGATGATAAGATTTCATTAGTTGGCGCAGCACTATTTGCTTTTGATCCTAGAATCATATTGAATTCATTGTTAGGAATAACAGAACCGTTATTTATTTTACTCGGCATATCATCCCTAGTAATTTTTTTGCGATACGGTAGAAAAGGAATAATTTTAGCATTCATTCTTGCATCATTTAGTACTATAATAAGATCAGAGGGAGTTTTTCTTTTTTTCACTTTAACAATATTATTTTTTATAAAATTTAGATTTTCAAAAGAAATCATAAGGACGTATCTACCAAGTATTGTAATTTTTCTTATCATACTAATTCCAATCATGAGTTACAAGATAGAAGTTTCAGGTAACGACGGAATATTTCAAAGGGTGGTTGGTGGATCTGATGAGATTTTATCAATGACAAATCATGGAGAAACTACAAGAATTTTTCAAGGGCTAGAGCTTTTTATCAAGTATTTGGGATGGATTATGATACCAAATTTCTTGGTGTTCGTGCCATTTGGAATCATACAGTTTTTTAGAATACGGACCAAAGAGACAAACTTCATAATCATATTTTTAATAGTTATTTCTCTTCCAGTTTTGTATGCAGGTATAGCTCATGCACAGGATACAAGATACTTTTATGTCCTATATCCTATTTTTTGCTTGATATCATTATTTGCAGTGAAGAGCTATCTTTCAAAATTACCTAGAAAAAATATCATGTTGTCATTAATAATAATTGGGATTTTAATAAGCTCTGTTGGCTTTTATGAATATAAAAAAATCGATTATGAAAATGAAAGAGAATTAAATGAAATTGCAATAATTGGATCCAAAATAGCATCAGGGTTTAATTTTCATCCTTCAGAAACACGATATATACAATCTGCAGAAATTCCAAATAAATGGCCATTTGTACTTCCAGATGAAATGAATAAAATAAAAACAGTTCAAACAACCAACTATGAAAACCTAGAAAGATTTATTTCAAATTCAAGAGAGGATTTAACGCATATAATAGTGGATGATAATCCTAACCTACCAAAGTTTTTGCAAGAAGTGTACTACCATGAAGAAAAATATAATTATTTGAATAAGGTGTTTGACTCAAAAGAGAATGGCTTTAAACATCAGGTGAAAATTTTTGAAATAGACTTTCAAAAATTTGATTCCAAAAACAAAGATTAACATATAATTTTTAAAATTTAATTTTCTTTTGATGTAATATATTCACTACTCTGTGATGGATGTGGTTTGACTTTTTCAATCCAATTTACTCCAATTGGTTCATTAGATGGATCAATAGTAAATGTAATTGCATCTCTAAAATGATCATCTTCCAGATCTCCAGCTCTATGAAGACAAGTCGTAGCATTGCCAAAAAATGATGTTCCGGATGGACCTGTCATTTTTCTGACATAAGTTGGATCTTCAAGAATATTTTGAGGTAATTTATAATTAGTTCGATTTCCAAATCCCATTTTAATTAATTCACGTGTTCTATCTTTACTTTGAACATGAAATGGACCATCTTTTTCTGTAACATCGGACAAGTAAACAAAATATTTAATTTGTGAAGTTGGATCAAGATCAAAATGCCAAAAATTTGAAAACATTTCATGTTCTTTACGTATTTCAAGTGGTACTGAGTAATTTCTGTGACATTGAATATGTTTGATAGTAAAATTAGAAGTATAGTATTTACTCAGGAATGATAAAACATCATTTGTGATAAGTTTAGATAATTCAGGAAAAATTCTATATGGTTCATTAATCATTCTTGAGTAAATTTTATTGTTATATTCTGCAATTGGTTTAGAATAATTGTCATTTTCAATTAAACTTTGAAATTTATTTTGAAGACTTTTTATCATAGATTCATCATATGAATTTTGGAATTTTGTGAATCCATACTTAACAACAGAGTATAATGCAGGATCAGTATTTTTAATATTTTCATCTATTTTATTTAAAACTTGATTTCGACCTTGCATATTTCGCATGAAACCGGTAGTATTACCATAAAATGCCTTACTAAGGCGAATATCAATTTTATTAAAAAGTATTGAACTTTTAGAGTGTCGCTTCACAGTGTAATATTATAAGTATATAATTTAACGATATCGATTTTAAATATAAAAATTAGCTTGAGTTTTAAAGGAGTTTTATTAAATATTTTATAAATATGAAAAAACATTTAGATGAATTTGATCTAAATCTACATGAAAGAAAAATTTATTCTCAGAATGGCGAAGATGGTATAATTGAATTTATTTTTTCAAAGATAGGAACTACAAACAAGTTTTCAGTTGAATTTGGAGTAGGAAATGGATTTGAATCTAACACTACGTATCTTTTAGAAAAAAAAGGTTGGAAAGGTTTAATGATGGATTATGGTTCTGATGAAAAAATTAAAACTGAAAATTTAATAAAAAAAGGTTTATCTTATAGAAAATTTGGAATAAAATATTGCTTACAAAAAAGCATTAAATTTTTAAAAAAAACAATGGTGAGATACAAACGTTCCAGATATTTTCAATATGATATAAAAAAAGAAAAGGTTACCGCAGAAAATATTGAAAAATTATTTCAAAAGTATAATGTTCCAAAAAATTTCGATTTATTATCTATCGATATAGATTTTAATGATTATTGGGTATGGAAGGCTATTACAAACTATCATCCCAATGTAGTTGTAATAGAATACAATTCTTCATTATCTCCTACAGAAAGCAGTGTTGTACAATATGATCCTGAAGCTGTTTGGGATGGTACAAATTATTTTGGTGCAAGTTTGTTAGCATTACAAAATTTAGGTCATACAAAGGGATACACATTACTTGGATGTGATAGTAATGGAGTAAATGCTTTTTTCTGTAAAAATGAGATTATTAATGGAATAAAAATAAATGGGATTCAATATTTGTATAAACCTCCAAAATATGGAAAAATGATCAACGGGATTTATACTGGTCATCCCCCATCAGATAAAAAAATGATCAAAATTTAGTTATGTTACATAAATTGTGATTATAGGCATAATAATTTTATTTAACTAGTACCGTATGATTTTAACAGTATATTTACAGATTTCAATCTTTTTTATATGGATTAATGAGGTAAAAACTAATGAATAGTGGATGGACAAGAGAACGATGGTATGAATTTAGAACAGGACATAGCACCTATTTAATTTTCATTCTTACATTTGTGAATTTTGTTTTAATCTCTTACAGATTATTGATTGAAAAAATATCATTTTTCAAAGAATTAGTTCCAGAATTGTGGATTTTTACAGTGTTGTTTCTTGCACTATACATACCAGCTGCAATAATTATTGGTTATTGGCATAGACATACTCAGTTAAAAATAGAAAATACCATAACCATGCAACAAAATCCATTTTATGCAAAATTATTTCGTGTATTAATCGATGTACAATTAGGTAATATGTCAAAAGAAGAAATTGAAAAATTTAGAAATTTGTTATTGAGCATAGAAAAGAAAATGGATTATGTAAATGAAGATTAATAAAAATTGGTTCAGAAGAAGATGGTTAGAGGGGAGATATGGGCATACAAATTATCTGATATTTAGTTTGACATTAGTAAATTTTGTTCTAATTTTATATAGATTTTTAATTGAAAAAGATCCAATATTGAATGAATTTTTATCTGATTTGTGGATGTTTACAGCTATATTGATGATTTTTTATGTACCAACATCAATATTGATTGGTTATTGGCATAGACATACTCAGTTAAGTACAGAAAACATCATCAAACGATTAGAGGATCCTCTACTTGCTCATATATGTCGAATAATATTGGACTCTCGAACAGGCAAAGCATCAGAAAAAGAGATCATGGAATTAAAAGTATTATTATCTAAAATTGAAAATAGTAAGTAATTAAAGGATTATCATAGATTAAATTTTTCTATATTTATGACTATTATCTTTTTTGATGGATTAGTTAAATTATAAGATAAATTTTTCAATAATGGATGAAAGGCATTATTTTACATGGAGGACATGGAACACGCTTACGTCCTTTGACACATACTGGTCCAAAACAATTACTGCCCATCGCCAACAAGCCCATGTCTCAATATTGTGTTGAAACATTAGTTAAAGCAGGTATTGTTGAAATTGTATTTATTGTTGGTGGAATTGGATCAGATAAAGTCAAAGACTATTATGGAGACGGTGAAAAATTTGGTGCCAAATTCACATACATTGAACAAGATTTTCCTAAAGGCATAGCCCATGCAGTTTCACTGTGTAAAGATTTTGTGAATGATGAAAAATTTGTGGTGTTTTTGGGAGACAACATCATTCAACGTGAAATTAACGAGTATGTTTCAAATTTCGAAAAATCTAACGCAGTAGCGTCTCTTTTGTTGTGTGAGGTGAATAATCCTTCACAGTTTGGAATTGCCGAAATAAAGAACAGTAAGATCATAAAAATCACTGAAAAACCGAAAAACCCTCAAACCAATCTTGCTGTGACAGGAATTTATTTTTTGACTCCATATATTTTTGAAATAATAAAAAAATTAAAACCATCTTGGAGAAATGAATTGGAAATTGCCGATGCATTACAAATGCTAGTTGAAGAAGAAAAAGAGATCATTTATGGAATGATAACTGACTTTTGGAAGGATACTGGTACGCCCAATGACATCATTGAAGCTAATAGAATTATTTTGGAAAATATGACAGAGTCATTTCAAGGTAAAAAAGAGAAGAATGTCATATTGGAGGGCAAAGTCATTGTTGGAGAAGGAACAATAATTAAAAATAGAGTAAAAATTATAGGACCTGCCATTATTGGGAAAAACTGTGTAATTGAGAATGGTACGATAATTGGAGAAAATACAAGTATTGGAGATGATTCCCACATTAGTTGTTGTACCATATCAAATTCTATAATCATGGCAAATTGTACCATTGAGGGTAAATTAGACATTAAAAATAGCATAATTGCGTCCAATTCAAAAATAATTAAAGAGCAAAATGAGGGCAGTAAAAGATTTCTCTTAGGAGAAGGAACACAGATATCATTGTAAGAGATTTCAGTAAAATTCTGTTGTTACAGATAAGTGCATCTTTCTCATTCAAAGCTAAGAAGATAAATCAGTAGGTGTTTAGTTTTATGTAAGGATGATACAGATATGAATTTACTTGGAATAGATTTTGAAGACTGGTATCATCCACAACTAGTCGAACCTTTTGTTTCCAAGGAAAAGAAAATTCCTACAATGTTTAAGGGTCTTGATAAAATCCTAGATCTTTTAAGAAAAAACGATTCAAAAGCCACTTTTTTTGTGGTGGGAGAGATTTTAGAGTCCAATCCAGAGATATTGGACAAAATCATGTCAGAAAGACATGAAATTGGCTTTCATACTATGAAGCATACAAGACTGGATTCACCAAATTTCAGACCAGAATTCAAAGAGGAACTGAAAAAATTTGAAAAAATCACGACTGGGAAATCAATAGGATTTAGGGCTCCGACATTTTCTTTAAATGAGAAAAGTTCTTGGGTAATTGATGAACTGATTAGTGGCGGATACAAATATGATAGTAGTATAATGCCTGCTAAAACTAACATGTATGGAATGCCGTCGGCGGAAAAATCTCCGTATAGAATAACCAACTCCAGTTTAGGTAAAAATGATCCTAATGGTACTCTGATAGAATTTCCATTATTGGTCACAAAATTTCTAGGAAAAATCATACCTGCTGCGGGTGGATTTTATTTGAGATCTTTGCCATTAAAGATTATAAAAAATGCAATAATATCATATGAGCAAAAAGAAATTCCTGCAAGTCTGTACATACACTCATGGGAGTTAACTCCAGAGTACATTCCTAGAATTAAATTACCAATAAAAAATCATTTTATCACTTACCATAAGATAGGAAAAACTTTTTCAAAAATGAATGAACTTTTAAAGGAATTTGAATTTACAACATTTGAGTCATATCTGTCAAAAATCCCAAATAAATAATTTTAAAATTGTTTGTTCCAATTTAGATTCACTCTGAGAAGTTTTGAAAGTTTCTTATTAT
>CALKVM010000034.1:0-15941 GCA_938049695.1 uncultured Candidatus Nitrosoarchaeum sp.
CTACAAATGTGGAATTCCAGTCCCAAGGCCTCTTTATCTAACAAATAATGTACTTGTCTTGGACTTTATTGGTGAAAATGGCTCACCAGCCAAGATCTTACTTGAATCCCAAGTTGATGAAAATGACTATGTTCAAGCAATCTCAATAATTACACGTCTCTATCAAAAAGCTAAATTGGTTCATGGGGATTATTCTGAATATAATATTTTCAAAACTCCAAAAGGATTGGTTCTTTTTGATCTTGGTTCTGCCGTTGATCTCAGACACCCTAATGCTCAAGAATTTCTTAAAAGAGACGTTAATAACATCACTCGATTCTTTTCTAAAAGGGGAATTTCTGTTGAAGATCCAACTAAAATATTTGAGGACATTATAAGATGAGCTTTGAAAAAATACTTCGAATTCCAAATGAACGAATAGCTGTACTAATTGGCAAATCTGGAAATGTAAAATCTAAGATTGAACAACTTTGCCATATTACTTTAGATATAGATGGTGAAACTGGTGAAGTTTTTATTAAATCACATGGCAATGTTGAGGACATTCAACCCTTCAAAGCTATGGAAATTGTTACTGCGATAGGTAGAGGATTTTCTCCTGAAAATGCAATGACTTTACTAGAGGGTGAAAATGCATTACATGTGATAGATTTGAGAGAGTTTGCAGGAAAATCAAATGCAAATATTGAAAGGATAAAAGGGAGAATTATAGGAGAAGGCGGTAAGGCAAGAAAAAATATGGAAAATTTAACTGGAACTCATATCTCTGTTTATGGGAAGACCGTTTCAATAATCGGTGATACTAGTAAACTAAGATTGGTTGTAGATGCAATATCATCAATATCAAATGGTAGTATACATGGTGCAGTTTACAACAAACTAGAAGCAGCAAACAGAAAAAATAAACAAGAAAAAATGCAATTATGGGAAAATCAAAATGTCTTCGATTAAAGAAAAATTTAATCAAATCTCACCAAGTGAGTTTTTTTATAGGAATAGGGATTTAGCTGGTTTTAGTAATCCTACTAGATCATTATATACAGCGGTAAGAGAATTTGTAGAAAATTCATTGGACGCATGTGATCAGAAAGGAATTTTTCCTGATGTTCATATGTCCATAAAGGCAGTTGATCCAGAAAAACCAGATCCAAAGCCATACATTCTAACAGTCAAAGATAATGGACCTGGAATAGAGACAAAACACGTTCCATTGGCATTTGGAACTGTACTTTATGGTTCAAAGTTTGGATTAAAACAGGCACGAGGCATGTTTGGCCTTGGGGCAACTATGGCAATTCTATATGGTCAGATTACAACAAACAAACCTGTTTTAGTCAAAAGTTCAACTGATGGGAAAATTCAAGACGAATTTGAATTGTTATTGGATATTCAAAAAAATAAACCTGTGATTCTAAAACACACTACCAAAGAAGTAACAAAACGAGGTCTATCCGTTAGTATTTGCCTTGAAGGTGATTATGCAAAAGCAGGTTCAAAAATCAAAGATTATGTTTATGAAACATCTTTGATTACTCCATATGCAACAATAACTTTTGATGATCCTAAGGGAGAAAAATTCCATTATTCTAAAATTGTAAATGAAATGCCACCTCCACCAACAATAATTAGACCTCATGCACATGGTATTGATGTTGAAACAATCAGACGAATGATGGTTGAATCACAATTTGAAATCCCCACTATTGATGATGCAATGGTTGAAAAAGTTAGAAAAGATTTAGGACTGGCAAAAAATAATTTATCATTTACTGGAATCATGGATAAAGCAAAAAAACGTTGGAAAACTCTTTCTAGACCTGTAAGAGTTGTAATTTCTTTGATGTCTTTTCTTAAAATGGATTTTGATAAATTAAATAAAATTCGAATTGATGATATTGACGTACCAAATAAAAAATTATACTATTGGGATTTTGGTGATTCTCAATCTAAATTTGTAGATATGGATCCAGAAAGTACATACTATAAACAATTGACTGGTACTGTCCAAGGAGAAACACTAACTACATTTTTGACAAAAGGATTTCAAAGAATAGGACCATCAACCGCGGTTAAATTTGCAGAATTTGCGGGTTTCAAACCAGACAAACGAATGGGAACTATGACTAATGAAGAATTAGTAAGACTAAGTGATTCACTACAAAAATTTGAAGATTTTCTTTCACCAGATCCAAGTTGTCTGGCACCACTAGGTGAAGAACCACTTGAAAAAGGAATGAAGAAATTCTTTAAACCTGATTTTTGTGCAGTGATTCAACGTCCAGCTTCAGCTTATTCTGGATTTCCATTTATTGTAGAAATGGGTATTGCATATGGTGGCGAAATACGTCCAGGAGGTCCACATGTTTATCGATATGCCAATAGAATTCCATTGCTTTATGATGAGGGAAGTGATGTAGTTCTAAAAGTAGTAAATGATACTGATTGGGGTAGGTACAAAGTCAAAGGTGAACCACCATTTGTTATAGTATCTCATATCTGTTCTACTAGAATACCTTACAAAACAGTTGGAAAAGAAAATGTGGCAGATAGACAAGAAATAGAACGTGAATTAAGATTAGGACTCCAATTTTTATCTAGAAAACTTGCAGCATACATGTCTAAGCGAGGTCAAGCTGATATGGCAAAAAAGAGAGCAAATCTATATGCAAAGTATCTTCCATTAATTGCCCAGTTTTGTACAGAACTTGCTGGAAAGACTAAAGAACCAAATTATAAGAAATTGCTAGAAGAGGAGATAATAGTTGACGACAAATAAATCTAAAGATCGTAAGCAAAAAGCAAATGAAAAACAGCAGAATATCATAGATGCACTAAAAGATCATGGTGCCAAAGTCTACGGCGATTTGGATAATGGACAATTCCCAAAACTTTCAATTCCTAGTAGATCTGTTAGTAATATTGTATATGATAAAAAACTTCGACAATATATTTTGGGAAATTCTGCTGCACTTCGAAGTTCAAGAAATTCCTCTCAATTAAGATCATTTACACAATTAATGTGGTTGGCATTTTTTGCCAACAGATTAACACACGAAAAAAAATCATCTACATTAAGAGATGTCTATTATTCATCTCAAGCATTCGAAATTGAATTTGAAGATCAATCCGAGTCTGATAATATAATAGTCGATTTGGAAGCTGTATTGTCAAAACCACGTGAAGATTTTCATATATTCCCAGAAGAGAGAAGTTCCATTTTTGGAGATTTGAATATAGAGTATACAATACCTGGTTATGAAGGTAAAACAATGAATCTTTCTAATCATCCTGATGGATATGCAATAGGTCCTAGTTTGACTACTGCAGAACTAGTAGATACAAGTGCTGAAATTGTAATTGCTATTGAGAAAGGTGGTCTATTTACAAGATTTGTAGAAGAACAAGTTGATAAGAAATTCAAATCTATCATCATTAATACTGGAGGTCAAGCTCCACGTTCCACTAGAACTCTTTTAAAAAGATTACATGATGAAATGGGGTTGCCTGTAATTGTTCTCACCGACGGTGATGTATATGGAGAACATATTGCAATGGTAATAAAATCTGGTTCTGCAAATGCTGCACATCTAAGAGACCTGACAGTTCCTGATGCAAAATGGGTAGGTGTATGGGCTACTGATATTGAAAAATTTAAACTTCCAACAATTCCGATGACTGAATCTGACATTAAACGATGTCACGATCTACAAAGTGATCCACGATATCAAGAAGGTATATGGAAAAAAGAATTAGATGTATTTCTTAAGATCAAAAGAAAAGCTGAATTAGAAGCATTTTCAAAATATGGGTTGACGAACATTACTGATAAATATCTTCCACAAAAATTAGAACTTGCAAAAAGTATGTAGTTATTTTATTCTTAGTGTAAGTACACCGTTTCTATATTTAAAATCAAAAATTTGCATTTCATTTGAACCTTCTATTGGAACTTCTTTTGAAAAACCTGCAGAGCCACGAACATACAAAATACCGTCAACTAATCTGACTGCTATTTTATCTTCTGGTCCTGGAACTTCAGCTACAAAGACAAAATCTCCTTCTCCTTTTATAAGATCATATACCCAATTTTTTGTCTCTTGCTCTCTTACATTGTATGCTGGTTTTTTATCTTTAGTCATTTTCTTTAGAACATGAACCCAATAAAACATTGTAATTGCAGCAGCTCCAATTAGAATAAAACTAACAAATCCTGAACCTGCTCTTTGAGTCATTATGTAAATAATTCCAAGAAATAAAATTACCATAATTGGAATTACAAAATTTAACGACTGTTCATTTGAATATGTTCCCTTGTAACTTGCCAAGTAATTGGATTTGCCTTTGACCAAATATAAAGTATCTTTGGTTTTTATTACCATTTTTTTGAATTTCATTTAATGACTAGTGACAATAAAACAGGTAAACTAACGATGAGGGATATTGTTTTGAAAGGCTCAATTATTGCAGTAATTGTTACAGTTCCATCTATCGTTTCTTTTATGGTATTTTGGATGATTCTTGATAATTTGATACAGGCTGCAATCATAGGTGCGGTAATTCACTTTATTGCAATGGGGTTTTCATTGAAAATATCAAAGAAATTACTGGTGAAAAGAGATTCATAATATACTTTATTTGACTAGGTTTCATTTTAAAAATGATGGAAATATCCAGAGTTGAAAAAGATCTAATTTCGGAAATAAAATTAGACCCATTACAAGCTAAAGTCTTTCTTTTAGTCACATGCTATGGAAAAATGTCCCCTATCACAATTGGAGAAAAACTAAAGATTTCCACTGATGATGCTTTGAATACTGCCAAGGCACTTATGACGTTAGGTGCTTTCATAGATATTTCTGAAACTGAGTTTGAGGCAATGCATCCTAGATTTACCGCTGTAAACATGTATAGAAAATTATGTGCGCGAGAAAATATTGAATTTAAACGAAATAAAATTGTAGATAATATAGGAGTAATTCTAGAAAAATCATACGATGATGCAAGAACTAAATAATCCTAATGTTTGGTAAACAGCATTGAGTATTGATACTGAATCTTGTAAACATCAACCTGTGTATTTTGGTGTAGTTAACATCAACATAGATGAGAGAACTATAGGTTCAGTTGATGTCTGGCGATGTGGTGCATGTAAAAAACGATTTTGTGAGGAAAAACAGCTTGGAATAGAGGAGTTGGCAGATTTGGTAGGAATGCCAAAAATTGACTCAGATGCAAAATGGGGTGTCATTGTATGTAAAGTACAACAAGGAAAATATAGATGGAAATTAGTTAGACTGAAAGAAAATTCTGAAATTAAACATGAGTGTTTAGATGAACAAATTGTTTCTCTTAAAGTAAAAAATTTCAAAGTTGAAGATGATAAACACTGGAGCTTTTTGATAGATGATAATGTTAACAAGGCTGTAGAAATCTAACTTAAATGAATCTTAAAGTTCACATTAATAATGTCCATGGAAGTCAAATGGCAGCAAAAATCACTGGTACTTTTACCATTGATACTCACTCTTTTAGATTCAATGCGATTGCATTTGGACGAATAGGCGGTCAAAATATTGGTGCAAAAATTTCAAAAATCACAGAAAAAGAGCTAGAAAAACTAGGCTACAATATTGATGAAGTAATAACTTCATTACAAATTAATCTTCTTCAAGGTGATCTCACTTTACCTGAAGGATTGAAAAGAGAATCTTTTGTTGACGATTAGAATTCAGCTTCTTCTAAAGCCTTTGCACACAAACAACCCCTCGTTTTTGGAATTTGACTAATTAAATCTGTAAGGATCTTCTTTGTTCTTTCTACATTTTTTGATAATGTCTCTAACACTTCTTTGGCCGTAACTGGTTTTTCTGCCCATACATCATAATCCGTTACTGTTGAAATTGAAGCATAACACATTTGAGCTTCTCTTGCAAGTTGACACTCTGGAACTAGAGTCATTCCAATAATGTCTGCTCCTGTGGTTCTATAAAATTTTGATTCAGCTTTGGTAGAAAATCTTGGACCTTCAATGCAAACATATGTACAATCTTTATGGATATGGAAATTTTGTTCCTTTGTAACTTTTAGAATTGATGATTGCAATTCTGGACAAAATGGATCTGCCACAGAAATATGAATGACTCTTCCATTTTCTGAAAATGAACCATTTCTTGATTTGGTGAAATCTAAGAACTGTGTTGGCAATGCAAAATGTCCTGGCTCTATCTCTTCTTTTAAACTTCCAACTGCTGATGGTGCAATTATTCTCGTAATGCCTAATTCTTTGAATGCCCAAATATTGGCTTTGTAATTTATCAAATGTGGTGGAATTGTATGCTTTTTTCCATGTCTTGGTAAAAATGCAATTTTTCTTCCTTTAAAAATTCCAACAGTAATTGAATCTGATGGTTTTCCAAATGGTGTATCTATTGTGACTTCTTGGGCATTTTCAAGTATTCCTGAATCATAAATGCCAGTTCCGCCAAAAATTCCAATTTCTACGTCTTTTTCCACTAGTATTTCACCAATGATTTACAGTTGTATTGGTTGATTCCCTTGATTCCATTTAGTTCAGTTAATTCTATTATGAATGCAAATCCTGTAACTTTCCCTCCTACTTTTTCTATTAATTTTGCAGATGCTTTTGCAGTTCCTCCTGTTGCAAGTAAATCATCACAAATTAGGATCTTTTGTCCCTTACTGATTATGTCTTTTTGAATTTCAATTGTATCTTGACCGTATTCAATTTTGTATGATAGTTTAGTAGTCTTACCTGGTAATTTTCCTGCCTTTCTAATCATGATCATTCCTTTATTGTATCTAGTAGCTAGCACACAAGCGAGTAAGAATCCTCTAGACTCTATGCCTGCAAATAAATCCACATCTTTTGGATGGAAATATTTCGTAAATTCATCTGCAATAAATGATAATGCGGATGGATCTTTTAATATGGGGCTGAAATCTCGAAATAGTATTCCTTTTTTAGGGAAATTTGGAAAATCTGTTATTTTTTCTTTCAGATTCATATCTTGAATTTAAAATAGGTGGAATAAAATTGTTTGAAGTTACTTTACATCAAAAGTTGTTTGAGCGGTATTTTGACCATCTTTTACTTTGATAGTATATGTTCCTAATGCTGTACCTTTTGGAATAAACCACGGTTGTTTGATTTCTCCTTTACTGGTAGGAGGAAATGATAATGTCTCTATTACATTGCCGTTTGATGATATGATTTCAATTTGTACTGTTTGAATTGCATTTACTACTTTGATATTGATACTTTTTCCAAATCCTGGAATTTCTATACCTTGATTCACCGTAACCACGAGTCCTTCTTCTATTGATGTTATCACTTCGATCTTAATCTCATTAAAATTTGAACCACTTTTTGCATTAATTGTCCATATGCCTGGCTTTGCTTTAGAAGGTATTCTCAATTCACCCCCTTTGATGTTTCCCTCTTTATCTGAAAATGTTTCCTTTGTTTTCCACAAGTTCCCATCAGGGTCAATCAATGTAAGTGTAAGTAGTGCATTTTGGTTTGCTTTTCCTAAAACTAAAATTGGCTCTCCGGGACGATATTCTGATTTTGTACTGCTTATTTTAATTTCACCAGAACCTGTTTGTAATCCGACTGTAAATATTTGAGAACTTTTGGCAGAACCTTTACTGATAACAGCAGTGTATGTTCCAGACGTATATCCATTTAGATCTAAACTATATGTTTTTTTCCCATCTTGTTGTAATATGATGGAAACTAGATTGCTATCATCTGAAAACTGTTTTGTTTTATCTGATGGATCAATAATTAACATGTTTAGTTTGTCTAATGGTTTTCCCGTTAATGAAATGGTTGCGGTTTCTGTAGATTTATAATTTAATTTATCAAATTCTATGTTTATTGGTATTGAAGGAGCTTCTCCTAATCCTGCAAAAATAAACTCTCTACTTCCATCTTGTATGGCAATCAATGTCCATGTACCTTTTTTGTCTACGTTTGCTTTTGTCGGATATGTAAATTCAACAATTCCTGATTCACTCACTTGAATAATATCTGAAACTTTTTCATCTCCAAGTGGATCCTTTAAAATTATCTCTAGTGTTTTGCTTGGTGGTGCGGTACCATTAAATTTCATTATATCTCCAGGATTAAATTCCAAAGATGTTGGTGTTATGATAATTACTTTACCTGATTCTACTATCCAAGTTGTTGAAATCTCTTCTCTGCCATCAGAAATCACAGCAGTGTATCTTCCAAATGGTGCATCTATAGGCACTATAATCGGTTCTACTTTCCACTCTCCTTTGGAATCCACTTCTGCAGTTCTTGTGTTGATAATTGTTTCATCTATATTTTTGACTGATGCAGTAATACCGCCATTGGGTTGAGCTGTACCTGAAACTTCTATAAAGTCTCCTCTATGCAATACCTCTGGAATTCCTTTGATTGTAAGTTTTATATTTTCAGTTACTGGTTTTCTGGTTTCTGCTTCCATTATTCTTAAACTTATTTTCTTTTCATTTCCTGCTTTGTCTTTAACCGAAAAATCAACCCTGTCAGCATTTTGATCTTTTGGAATTATTACAGTACTGATAAAATGACCCTTTCCATCTGTCTCAAAAGTTCCAATTTTGTTTGTGTTTATGTAAAAATCAAATTGTTGCAATGATCCAAAATTATCACCAGTAACTCTAATGGTTGATCCTGCATTTGGTTTGTCTGGAATTATTCTAAACACTGAATCAGATAAAATTCCATTACCTGAATTTTCTCCTGTTATTTTTTCATTATTTATGGGCTTTGGTAATTCTTTTGGAATAGTCTTCCCAGTTTCTATCTGTTTTTCATTTTCACCAAGTGCCTTCCAATTTATTCCTGAATTTGTTTTATCTGTCTTAACTCCAATTTTTATAGATTCACCTGGTTTGACAGATTCTGAAGATGTAAAAATTATAACTCCTTGAGGTGTTTTCTGGCCAATCCACCCACTCTCTGTTTTAAACGATTTAAAATTGATATCACTACCTAACCAAATTCTAAATGAATTTACATCCTCTTTTCCACTATTTGTAAATTCAATAATTGTAGTTTCTTCAAATGAAAAACTTTTTGCATTAATTGTTTCTGTTGCATATGCATTGATTGGAACAATTATTGCAACTGTTAAACATAATAAGACTAAGGAAAGGAAAACTCCTCTAGTAGAGGCCTTACTCATATGTTGAATCTGCTTCATCTCTCAATTAAACCTTGAAGGATATTTTACTGCTTTTGTATTTGTTATTAGGGTACTTTTCATAAGCAAACTTCTTTAATCTTAAACTCTGGCCCTTTGAAATTTGGCTAAATCTGACTTTGTAACAACATTTTGATATTGTCGTATTCTTTCGGCAATTAATCTATATAATGATCTAAATTGGTCTTTGGTTTTATCTGATAGGAAATCCGTTTCTTCTAAGGTGATTTTTTCGCAAATATATCGAGTGATTTCTTCGTTATCGAATTGACCCCAATCATCATCTCTGTGATCTTCCCAAATTTTTTTCAAATTGTCTAAAACTCCTTTCTTTTCCTTTAAAGTGACATCTCGAGATGTGAGGTTTGAATAACCCTCTTTTCTCAATCTAATTTCATATGTTTGATTAACTGCATGGATGTAATCTTCTAGAACAACATAATCCTCAATTGATTCTAAATTCTTTCCCTCTCTCTCAAAAAATATTGTTTGAATTGGTGAGAACTCATTTGATACTAACTGAGCTGAAATTTGTTTGGATTCTTCTGAATTATCCAATAAAATAAATGTCCTATATCCGTGATTTCTGTAAAAAATTGCTAGAGGTAATACTGAATTTTTATTGTATGCAGCTACGACATTTAGTGGATTCATTGAAATGTTCGGATCCTGTAAAAATTTATCAAAAGCATTTAGATACATTGCATCTGACATTGTCTCTACAATAATCACTGGTCTAGAGTTAGTTCCAATTTCTCTGTCCACAATCGATTCAACTAATCCTCTTGATAAGCCGTATAGTATTGGAGTTAATGTTTTATCATCCGCATTCCAGTAATCATAAAAAATTTTACTGAGATGTTTTCTTTTATCTAGTTCCACTACTAGTAGGTTTCCAGGGGTATAATCAAAAATCATGAATGGTGAGTGAGTAGCATACAAAACCTGATTTGAACCTGCTAAACTCTTCAGCAGATCTGAAATTCCTCTTTGCTGTGTGGGGTGAAGATTTCTTGCAGGTTCATCAAGAAGTAATATGGCTTCTTTCAACTCTGCTCTTTGTGTTTCTGCTGCAAAGTTTACAATAAAAGAAAATGTCCATTTGAAGCCTTCAGCTCTTCTATTTAGCAAACCCGTATTGGTTACTGTTCCGTCACGATGAATATCCGAAATTACAACACTCATGATGTTTCCTGGATTATATCTCAATTCAACATGGATTGGATCTCCTTTCCACGCTGGATTTAATTTCTTAGTCAATCTATTACTTGCAGTATTGAGAATTTTGATGCATTTTGATGGAGTGCCTTTAACTTCATCTAATGCTTTAATGTCTAATTCTGCTAAGTAGAAAAGATTTCTTACCGTTTCAGCCTTGTCAAATTCTTCGACAAATTCTATCGAACCTATCCGATCTCCTTTTTCCTCTCGAAGATATTCATTTAGATTGATATTTCCATAAATTTTCTTGTAATCTGAAAAATATACAAAACGAGGATGTAATTCTGATGCGATAAAATTCTCTAAAGCTGATTTTTCACTTTCACCACTAAGAAGTTTAGAAAACTGGTTTTCAGGACTTTCATAGATTTTTTCCCACTCTTCGATAACTTTAGGTTCTTGTACGGCTATCACATGAAATTGATTACTAAATTCAGCCATGCCACTATCAAACATTTCTTGATTTTTTGGAGGAGGACCGTCAAATAATTTTGTATCAATTTGAATTCTAAGATGATTTGGTATGGTGTCCAAAAAATTCAATATTTGTTTTGAAAAATTCTCCCAAGAATTTAGTCTTCTATCTGTTTCTTCGCTAATTTGAATGTCTTCAAATTCATATTGTACTTTTTGTTTTTTATTAGTTCTAAATAATTTTATTTTCTTCATTTCAGGTAACCCTGGAAATGATTGTTTGAGTAATCTGATTTCATTTGAATTTAATTCAAATTCTCCCTCTGCTAATCTGATTTCTCCTTTGAGTTCTTCTGATAGTTCATCACACAGATCTAATTCTGAAACTATTTCATCTCTATTCAATAAAGTTAGTGCCTGTAGAATTGTTGTTTTTCCACTTTCATTTCTTCCAACAAACGCTGCTAAATCACCAACTGTGATTTCTCCGGAATCATGAATGCAACGATATGCTCTAACTCTAAATTTTCTAAGTCGCATCTAGCAATATTTAGTCGGCTCCGATTTAACTCATTCGTCAAATTCATCACAAGTGTTGGAATTTTGCTAAATAGATATAAGGGAATTACAGGTGAAAAAACGAAATGGCAACTAGGTTAGTATATGTTGTATTTATTTTGCCTATTGTGCTTTCAATTGCTTTTGGGTCTGCAGTTATGGCAGATGTTCTTCAATCCCCTGATAGAGAACTAAACATGTGGCGTATTGGTTCAACAAACACCATGTCTCATGATAAATCAATTAAGATCATTGGACTGGAAAAACAATATCTTGTTTCTACTCCAATTGAAATACAAGTCAAGATTGATGACACTTTTTTTGATTGCGGCGATCTTTATGTTACAATTTACTCTGAAAAAAACACTGTAATTACACAAAATGGATTTTTTAAACAATGTTTTGCTGAAAATAACACCCTTTTGCCTGTCGACGATGAATTTTCTGAAACAATAGACATTCCTGGTCAATATATGCTAGTCGTGAAAATGAACGATCAGAATCAAAAGAGTAGTATAACAGCAAATGAAAAATTTACTATTAAATAGGAATGAAATCTTGTATGATTAGGAGTTATATTAAAAATTAAGGTGATTTGATGACAAAGAAAAAAGACAATCTATCTGGAGAGACAGCAAAAAAAGAAGTACCTTCTAAAGAAAAGAAACCAGCAAAAAAAGAAGTACCTTCTAAAGAGAAGAAACCAGCAAAAAAAGAAATATTGCCTAAAGAAAAAAAACTAACTAAGAAAGAACTAGAAGAAATTAAAAAAGAAGCTGAAAAAACATTAGAAGAAGAATTAGAAGAGCAATTAACCGATCAAGAGATTGAAAATTTCCAAATTGAAAAAGTTGACATGGAAAGACTCACAAATAAAATCTGTGATGTTTTAGCTGAACATGAATCTGATGGAATGTTTCAAAGCGAACTATGGAAAAAACTTAAACTTACAAGTAGAGATGGTTCTCGACTTGCATTAAAATTAGAACGAATGGGAACTATTTACCGAGAAAAAATTCTAGATAAAGGTCGTTGGACGTATAAATTAATTCTAAAGAAGACGCCTATTAGCACCCTGTCAATTGAGAATGCACCTTGCCTTGTTTGTCCTGTGGAACAAAAATGTTCACTTGAAGGAGAAATTAGTCCTCGTAATTGTCAATTTATTGAAGACTGGGTACTTGCTGACATAAAAAAACCTGCGAAAGTCCAATGAAACTCGCAGATGCACGAAAAGATCAATACAGAAAATTAGCTCACGAACAAGGATTTCGAAGTAGGGCTGCATACAAACTCAAGCAATTAAATCAATCTTATCGTATTATTGGACCTGGATTTTATGTTCTTGATTTAGGATGTGCACCTGGAGGCTGGACTCAAATGGCAGTCAAATTGGTTGGCAACAAAGGCAAAGTTATGGGTGTTGACACATCATATGTAGAGGAAATACCTGGAGCTCATATTATTAGAGACAATATTGAAAATGAGTTTGTAATTGATGAAATTTTATCTTATTTTGAAAGAAAAGTTAATGCTGTAATTTGTGATCTTTCACCACAAGTCACTGGAAACTGGTCTGTTGATCATGCAATACAAGTTTCATTGAATTATGAATGCACAAAAATAATGGACAAAGTTTTAATGCATAAAGGAAATGCAATTTTTAAAGTTTTTGATGGAGAGTATTCCATGGAATTTAAAGACTATATTAAGAAAAAATTTTCAAGAATAAATCTTACAAAACCTGAAGCAAGTAGAAAACAAAGTAGTGAATTATACTATGTCTGTTTGGGATTTATTGGTTGATCTGAAAATACTTTGATTATTTCATTTATGTTGGCATTTGTTCTAAATCCCGTAGGACAAAATGATGTGGGACTAGACACATAACCGTTTTTTTGTAAATTTTTTATTGCGTCTTCTAGTTTTGGTGGAGATGATTTCATTTTTGATGCAATTTCATCTAGTGTAAAATAAATCCCAGGCATTTCAGACTCTGCACGACATTTTTGTAATGTTTTTTCACACACTTTGTCTACTGATAACTCTGGTGTTTTTAAAATCATACTTTCTACAAATTCTTTGTCAAAAATTTTATCAATCCAAAGTGGTCCCCCAACACTTATTTTTGATTTACACAATTCACATTCATTATTTTGTTCAAGTGCTATTTTTCTATGACCGCAGTTTTTACAGTGTAAAATATATCCTATATTTTCTTTTTGATCCTGTCGAATAAGAACTCGTACATATGTTCTGTAATAATGCATATTGCTTTCTGCAAATAATGGAACAATCTCGACACCTATTCTTCCTGCAACCATCCTGAGGCATCCTAAAATTAATCGAATTGCCATCTCATTACCGTATTCCACTCTTATTGGAATTCCACCGTACTTTCTCTTACATGCATTTTGATAAAGTCCATTTAACACTTGAAGATCTGTGGCTGTTGTAGATAGAATTCCGCCATGCATAGTTGCCCTTATCCCACAATCAAAAAATGGTGATGGCGAGCCAAACGGATCTATGTCTACAATTGAGCCTCTTTCTCCTTTCTTGGAATATTTACTAAGAAATCTGCATACTTCCATTTCAGAATATTCTATATTTTTTAAATTGTTTAATTGTGCTGAATATTCTGCTAATTTTAATGCCGTTGGATTTAGATCATTGATTATTACCTTGTCCACTTGTAATTCATTTGCAACTCTTAATCCTCTGATGCCGACACCTGACAATCCCTCCAAAAATATTTTTGGTCCTGCAAATTTTTTTAGAAAAGTTCCATATGCAATTATTGAATAATCTCTAGTCAATTTTGCTTTTGGATTAAAAAATGCTGGCTCTTTTGGTGGAACTTTATCTGTGATTGATTTTTTTGGAACCAATACTTTTGTTTGTCCTTCTATAATTTCCTCAAATGTTTCATCTGGAATTTGCAATTATTATTCTGTATTTACTTAACCTATAATGGTTTAATACGTGTGTTTTAAGACAGAATTAATGCAAATTTGTGGAGTGGATGATGCTGGACGTGGTTCAATGTTGGGACCTCTCGTAATTGCTGGAATATCTTTGAACAAAACTAATATTCGTAAACTGTCATTGATGGGTGTAAAAGATTCAAAACAATTAACTCCAAAATCACGAGAGGAACTTTATAAAAAAATAATTGCGTTAGTAGATGATTACTATGTTGCAAAAATTTCTCCAAAATCTATTGATGTCAGTGTTAAGAAACATGGTCTCAATCACTTAGAGGCTAAATACATGGCAAAAGTTATCTTGAAATTAAATCCTGATACATCTTATGTTGATTCATGTGATGTTAATCCGCAAAGATTTGGCAAGGAAATTTCAAAATTATCAAATAACAAAAAAATTCGTTCATATCATCACGCAGATAGTAGATTTGTTGTAGTTTCTGCTGCGTCTATAATAGCCAAAGTTACTAGAGATAGAGCAATAGACAAACTCAGAAAAAACCATGATTTGGGAAGTGGATACCCATCTGATTCTAAAACCATTGATTTTGTTAAATCGTATTATGCGGCTAATCAAACTCTTCCCATTTTTGTGCGTAAAAGTTGGAAACCCACCCAAAAAATACTAAATAAAAAATTAATTTAGAAACTTTGCAATTACCATTGCATGATCTTTATCATATGGATGAAGATCTATTACTTGTAGAATTTCAAAATTGACTTTCATCTTTTCTATTTCTTCTTCTACAATTCTTTTTGGAGCTTTTGTAACATCGATACTTCTTGTTTTTATTACTAGAAAGAAATAACCCTCTTTTTTGAGATACATTTTGCAATTTTCTATTGCAATATTTGTTTGATCAGGTTGTGCTATGTCTACATACACTACATCCACTTTACCAAATACTGAAAAATACTCTTTTGGTTTCCTTGCATCTTGTAAAATTGGAATTATGTTTGATCTATGCGATGCAACTCTATCTAGAAAATCTCTGGCTACTCTACTTGCATGCTCTACACCAAAAATTATTCCTGATGGTCCAACAATATCTGAAATATGACTAACCGTTGTACCTGTTGATACGCCTAGATACAACACCGTTGATTTATTTTTAAATGGAAATATTTCTAGTCCATTCATTATTGATGCGGCTAATTTACTCCTAAATGGATCCCATAATCTGTATTCTACTCCTTTTTTTGTAATTAATTTTTCTTTGTATACTTGATTTCCAACAACGAAATTTTCAGTGGCTAGTTTTTTTTCACCCTCTGAGTTTATCCAAAAAAATCCATAATTATCTTCTTTCAAACTTTGTTCTCTTTTTGTTTTTATTTACTTTGGAATCTGCTCTTTCTCTATAGTTTTTATTTTCTCTTTTAGATCCACTACTTTCTCTTCTAGAGTCAGTGCCTTCTCTTCTTCTAAAATCTCCACCTTCCCTTCTTGGTTCTCCACCTTCTCTTCTTCTAAAATCTCCACCTTCCCTTCTTGGTTCTCCACCTTCTCTTCTAGAGTCAGTGC
>CALKVM010000035.1:0-15395 GCA_938049695.1 uncultured Candidatus Nitrosoarchaeum sp.
GTTTGTAACGAGTACCACCCCCGTCTATCCAAGAAGATGCAAAAATTCTATGATAGATGTAAAGACATCTGTGAAGATGAACAGCGAGAATTTACCTACAATTGTTGCTGTCCATTCGTATGAACTTCCATCCATTACTAAACCGGAATCAAATACTCCAGATAGACCATCATCATTTGTACCTGCTGTGAATGTATGTGCAGCAGTATCTGTGTTAGAAAATATTACTTTACCCCCAACATCTACGGTTGCAACGTTTGGAATGTAACATCCTTGATAAGTTTCTTCACATCCTGGTGCACCAGATCCTGGTGCTGGAATAATTGTGACTTCGCTATGATCTGCAAATGCATCATTGATGGAAATTACACCTGTCAAAACTACTAGCGTGAATAAAAATAGAATTTTCTTCAATAATTCTCTAAATTTTGTATGAACTTAAGGATTTAGTAAAGATACTAACATGATCTATAACCAAATCAGAGCCATTTGAATGAAAAATAAGGGTAGTGAAGATTGGGTTTAAGAATTTCATATATGGATCTTTCAAAAATATTATTTTTTATTCTTAAAAATTATTGCTCTAATTGATATTACTTATCATGCATTATTCTTTTTAGATTCCTGTCTTTCAATGTAAGCCATAACTTTTGCGTGGTCTTCTTTTATTTTTGCATTTTCATCTCTGATTCTTTGAAGTTCTGATTTTTCAGATTCTAGTTTCTGATTATCTGCTTTTAGTTTTGCAGTATCATCAATGATTAAATCATTCTCGAATTTCTGATATAGTTCTAGTTTTTCCTCATCAGTAATCCGATCATACTGTAAAAGGTACCCCTTTTGACCTGAAATTTTCTTGGCAAAGTTGGGATCATGACGAGATAACTTTGTGATTCCATAAGCACGAAAACTATGTGTGTTAATCATGAATCTTTTTGTTGATTCGTATTTCATATCTAATCCTACTTTAACCAGAGTTCTTCTCAATATTTGTTCAGAGTTTAACTCTGCATATCTTGAATTTTCATTACTTGCAAATATCAAATCATCATCATCTAATTTTCTAAGTAATGGTCTAAGCATTCTACTAGCCTCTTTTGAGAAAAATGTAGTTCTACCTTTCTTGAATTTGGCTATTGATGAGGGTATTTTCACTATGATATTTTCCTTGCTTAGTATCAGGTGTTTTTTTCTTAATTGTACGGTTTCCCCTATTCTCATTAAACCTGATAATTGACACATAAACTGAACCCTGGTATTGTAAGCGAATTGTTTGAAAATGTTTTGGATATCCTCTAATGTTAATCCATAGAGTTCTTCGTCAATATGATGTTTGAAATCCAATTCATTTTTGACATCTTGAGCATTTAGTTTGATTCCCATGTAATGAAGATATTTCTTCAATCTTGAGAAATAGACAACTATGGTTCTTGGTGCTCTTTCTTTATTCCAGTTAATCCAAGATTGTAATACATCATAGACTTCTTCTTCGGTTGATTCTTTTAGGTCTTGGATCAGATTGACCTTTCCGTATTTTTCCATACAGAATATCTCAAAGTTGTTAATTGCGATCATAATACCCTCTTGAGAACCTACGGCTTGTGTCTGAATTTTATCTTTGAACGATTCCTTTGTTCTTTCTAGTCGAGTAACTCCCATTGTGAATAATTAGTCATACTTGTATTAAATGAAAACTATTGCGTTTTCAATAAAGTCTAAATTATAGTAATCTACATTTGTCGTGTTATGGAAATTTCTAGTAGAAATGTTGTAGAAGGAACTGCCAGAGCACCCCATAGAGCAATGTACAAAGCTATGGGATTAACAGATAATGATTTAGAAAAACCATTTGTTGGAGTATGCCATACTGGAAACGAGGCAACTCCTTGTAATATTCACCTTTCAAGATTAGCTCTAAAAGCAAAAGAAGGTGTAAGTGACGGAGGTGCAACACCCAGAGAATTTTCAACTATTGCAGTAAGTGACGGAATTGCAATGGGTCATGAAGGAATGAAATCATCATTAATTTCAAGAGAAGTAATTGCAGATTCTATTGAATTAATGGTTCGTGCACATCAATATGATGCACTAGTAGGAATTGCAGGATGTGATAAGAGTTTACCAGGAACTATGATGGCAATGGCACGATTGAACATACCATCTATCTTTGTTTATGGAGGAACAATCATGCCAGGAATACTAAACGGTCAAGAATTAACAGTAGTTGATGTGTATGAAGCAGTTGGCGCATATGATGCAGGACAATTATCCCTAGAGGGGTTGAAAAATATAGAAAACACTGCATGTCCAAATGCAGGATCATGTGGTGGAATGTTTACTGCAAATACAATGGCATCAATTTCTGAAGCTATAGGTCTTGCTTTACCGGGCAGTGCAAGTCCACCAGCAGAAGATGACAGAAGAGAGAAAATAGTGTATGACACAGGTAAAGCATGTGTAAGATTACTAGAACAAAATATCAAACCACGGGACATTCTCACATTTGAGGCATTTGAAAATGCAATTACAATGCTAAACGCAGTTGGTGGTTCTACAAATGGAATTTTACACTTGTTGGCATTATCAAACGAGGTCGGAATAAAATTAACATATGATGATTTTGAGAGAGTTCGAAAAAAGACTCCGCATTTGGCAGATATGAAGCCAGGTGGAAATTACGTAATGAATTCTCTGGATAAGATTGGCGGCATTCCATTTGTACTAAAAAAATTAGCAGAAAGAAAACTAATTCACGATAATTGTATTACTGTAACTGGAAAATCAATTAAAGAAAATCTTGCATCAATGAACATCCCAGAGGTAATCCAACAAATAGTCAAATCAGTAGATAATCCAATTCATTCAGTTGGAACTGCAGTGGTGTTGAAAGGAAGTTTGGCACCAGATGGAGCAGTTATTAAAACAGCAGGTGTTGAGATGACAAAATTTACAGGCAAAGCCAGAGTGTATGATAGAGAAGAGTATGCATTTGATGCAGTGGCCAAAGGAGAAATTGAAGAAGGTCACGTAGTGGTAATCAGATATGAGGGTCCAAAAGGAGGACCTGGAATGAGGGAGATGTTAGCAACAACAGCAGCACTTGTAGGTCAAGGTTTGGGTAAAAAAGTTGCAATGGTGACTGATGGTAGATTTTCTGGAGGTACACGTGGATTCATGGTAGGACATGTTGCTCCAGAAGCATATGTTGGAGGTCCAATTGCACTAGTAAAAAATGACGATGAAATTACAATAGACATAGAAACCAACATAGTTGATCTTCATGTATCTGCAGAAGAATTAGAAAAAAGAAGAAAACTATGGAGTCCACCAAAACCAAACTACACAACTGGTGCACTGGCAAAATATGCAACATTGGTAGGCTCTGCAGCACAAGGGGCAATCACTAGTCCAAATTTATAATTTTAGTTCTACAAATAATGTATTCCAGTTAATTTTTTCTTGTTCTACAACATAGATTTTCAATAGATTTTTCCAGGCCGTATCTAGATCAGTTTTAAATTTTTTAAAACCATTTACACTAGATAATGAAATTGAATTTTTTGGGTTATAATTTACTTCATTAATGGACACACAGTGCACTATATCATTTCTGACCTCAAAGAGTCTAGACATGTCTCGAGTATATTCTGGTCCGAAAACACCCCAATCAAGAAATGTTCTAATTTTACGATTTATTGGGACTAGATTAAGCAGATAAAGTAGTTCTTTGCTATCATTTTGATTAGAATGTGCCACTATTCTCAATCTAATGATCTCATCAAATAGAAACGCCATTTTTGAGAATGCAGATAAAACACTATCACGATTTTTTGCTACAGTTAATTTAGAATCAAAACCATTTTTTAAAATCCCATCATTTAGAAAATAATGTTTGTTTTTATCAATAATGTACAATCTAACTTTCTGTGATTTTTTTTGTTTCTTTATGATCTTAAGAAAATTAGAAACATTCATGCTACGACAAATAATCCATATTCAATTAAGGATTTGGACAATTCTCAGCAGAGATTGTAATGATCAAATTGTTCACAAGGTTTATAGATCGCCGATCAGCAATAAAACTTAGAGATAACAGGAAAAGAAAATTACATTATTGTTATTGAATTACTGTTGTCTACTAAAGATTGATTAAAAGTAAACCTTGCAAGCACGAATTTTTTAAAAATGGGAAAAAATGAAGGGTATTGAAGTATAATTTATGGTGTTATCAAAAATCATGCGTGACCAATATTCGGTCAACACATTTTGGCGTGTAAATCACAAAAATTCAGTACCTAAATTGTATCTATTATTATGTACAATAATGTATATATACAATTATGTACATTACTTAGTATGAATAAAAGTGCTATTCTTCAGAAGACACACAGTCCAAATTTGGATACGGTAGAGATGATAGAACAAACAATTGAGCAAAATCACGATTTTAGAACTGTAACAGAATTGTATAATGCATTACCACGTGGTGTACAGCATGCCACTTTCAAGAGAGTTTTAGATTATTTAGAAGGATCAAACAAAATAGCATACGACAAGAATGGTGCAGTGTTTTGGATCTTTGCAAGAAACAAGCAAGGGCTTATGCATTTAGAAAAGAACTCGATTCCACTGAAATAATCAATATCCAAATAACTGATCATATTCTTTGTGAGACATAGTCATTAAGACATACACTGTTTTGTTTTCTGGCCATCCCACCAAGGTATACAATAATCTCCAATTCCTGTTTACTTCTGCTCGTAACAGGTTGTCCAGATCTGGATATTTTTTCTTAAGTGATTTGGGTATTTTCTCGAAACTGATCAAATCTCCCAATTTGGGATTTTCGGCAAGTGCTTCTAGAAGAGCATCTAATTCTTTGTATAATTCATCATTTTTATTCAATAATTGATAAAGTTCTGCAAATTCAGGAGTTCCGTTAACAGGAATTCTCATGTATGTAATTCTCTACCTTAGTATATTTAACAAATCTTAAAATCTATTAATAATTTTGATTCTAAATTTTGCTGAAAATAATACTTTCATGCGTAGCCAATATTCGGTCAACACATTTTGGTGTATTTACCAATGAAGATGTGGAATTGAACCTGGTTAGACCGACTGTAAAGGTAGTTCATGTAAATGACCTTCTGGAAATCTTCAAAGGTAAATCAAATTTCAAAATTACTAACAATAAAATAAATTCTGTAGATGAACAACTTTCCCAATTAAAGTAAAACAGTAAACTCTCTATTGCATCTCATTTTATCCCCAATTTGGTGGTAGTCCCCTGTGAAGTTGAATCTAGGGTGGGAGTGTCAAACCGATCTGACAAAACTCATCCCTAGGGATATGTTTATATCATATTATAATCATATCATAGTATGACAAAAACAAGACGTACAATTACAATTAATCATACATTGGATGAAGCAATCTCTCTTCTATCTGCAGAAAACAGCGAGAGTTATTCTGGATATATTGAATCCAGATTATTAATGAATGAAAACGTAAAAAGAACAATCCAAGGACTAGAAAAATTACCTAAATTCCCAAAGATAGATCTGGGTAAAATTCAGAAAACCCCACTAGCTGCTCAGTAATTTTTGCATCTCAACTAACAATCCATAAACATTATTCTTTTCTGTTTTGCCTGTTGGAGAGTAACCTAATTCTTTGTAATATGTAACAAGTTGCTCAAGTGCGTTTAGTCTTATCTCAATATGACCAAGAGATTTGGCAATATTTTCTGTAAATCGTATAAGTTTTGGTGCAGGGTTGATTTCATCACATTCTTCTTCATAAATCTCGTTATTTTCTATTAAATTCAGATAGAAATGATTACCTTTGTCATCAAATGCCAATACACAGATGATCTTACCTCCAAAATCATAAACAAAGATGTGTCTGTTACCACGATTATCATCATAAAAATCACTTAACTCTAGATGATTTAGTGATTTGAGTCTGTTGTCAAAGGATTGCTTTGTGTCATTTTTACGGATGTATCTAATTGGACCTTCACGGAATAACTCCCTCTTCATAGTTTGCTAAACGTCTTCGGGTTATTTAAAAGACAAAAATGGAGTTTTATGATTTACATTATCTTGCGGGGTTTGAATTGGACTGTAAAATTGAACTATAGTGTCAGTTCCCATCCGATTTGAACCTGAAGTTGGCGGGAGTATCAAACCAATTCTAAAATACCAAGAAAAAAAGAATCAGAAAAATTACTTGGACTATTCAGAGAAATTAAATTAAAATTAAATTTTGAATTAAATGCATTGACTCCGCTACTCCAATCTTCTATTCCAGGATTTGCAGTACAAAATATGATAAGCATTTTTCTTCCTTGATTGATCTCTGATAGTTTATCCACATCTTTTTTAATGCCAAGCTGAGCATCTTTAAAATAAAAATTTGCATTGTATTTGTATTCTTTTTGATTTCAATCATGAAGTTCGAAATGCTGTTTATCATACAGGTCAATTGAATCTGCCAAAAACCACTTTTTTTAAGATAATTGCCCCATTTTAGAATTGTAAAAAATTAGTAACCAAACCTTCTATGACTTGTTCGAAATGTAGGATTGGATTATTATGGGTAGTCGTTCTTATTTTTTACTTTTTTACCATTCATTTCTCATAATTCATTCAGTATTTCGATAAGTAACTTTCTGATATCTGCAAGATAAATCCGTCCTCCCCCATTTCTCATATGATTTTATTTGATCTTATTCTAAAGAGTTATGACAACACAGTATGTAATCCTACTAAAACTGGTGTGGGTGTCAAACTGATCTGACAAAACTCATGAATGGTATTGAAGTATAATTTATGGTGTTATCAAAAATCATGCGTAGCAAATATTCGGTCAACACGTTTTGACGTGTAAACCAATGTTTGTACAAAAATCAAAAAATTAAGGAGAAATACACATTAAATCAGACCAAAAGAGCATTACAAGTATTTATTCCTAAATCTTTTGTCTACTACAGATTCTCTATGCCTAAAACATCATGATATGCACGTGGAATCATTTTCTGAGCCTTGAAAAAGACGTTGTTAACTGCAGTGTCAAGCACATATGTTTTGGCCCAATCATCCTCACTTCTAATTGAGCGCCCAAATCCTTGAAGTAGTTTAGTGAGAGTTTGAGCAGTATACCATAAAGGAAATTTATCCATTTTTGCTTTTGTTCTTTTTTCTTTATAATTAGGATATGGTACTTTGGCGATAATTTGAAATCTAGATAAATCGTCTTTAAGATCCACACCTTCCCATAATGAAGAAGAAAGTAAAACACCCGTAGGATCAGATGCATGTTCTGAAATAATTTCATCTTGTGTTTTTCCATCTTTGTTATAACTATGACAAATTCTGATTCGTCGGGTATTTTTTGGTGAAAGGTATCTTAGAATTTTTTGGCATCGTGGAACAGATGATGTTAAAATCAAGCCCCTTTCACCAGAATGTTCATCCATTATTCTATCAATTGCTTTTATCACTTCAAGTTCATCAACTTCGGTAGAACCATAGCTTAGACGTTTAATGTTTAGAAGGTCAATTCGCCTATGTTCAATTGGAAATGGAGATTTTGGAGTGTCAATAAATGCGATATCGTCTTGTTTCAATCCCATATTTTCACAAAAACTGAATCTATCAATAGTGGCAGACATGAATATTTGATATTCGGTAGTAAAAAATGAATTAGCAAATGCTGAAACATCAATAGGTTTTACCGAGATGGTTCTAAAATTTCCATTCAAATCTTTAACAGGATCATTTACTACAAAATTATTCTTATCAGTAAGAATGTCAATTTTGGCCTGAGCCACTCGGTCATATCTTCGCTCTAATCGTGTAACTGATTCATAGTCTGGTTCTTTTTGGTACGAGTCGCTTTCTTTGATGTCTTTTATTTTTTTTGCATAAGAGTATGTAATGTCGTCAATAAGTTGTATCATTGAATCCAAATCAGTAAAATCATATTTGTCGACATTTAGATTGCATTCTTCTACTTGACCACTAAATATATCAAATCCAATAAACTGCATTATCTGGTCTTCTATTTTATGAGCCTCGTCAAATATTGTGACTTTTCTATTAAGATAATCTTCAAAAAGTTTTTTATTAAATTTCATAATTTGAAAAAATGCATGATAGTTCCAAAGAGAGTGTTTTGAAACAAGTGCATCATATTTTTGAAGATAGTAAGGGCAAGATTCCGATTCTTGAGTATGATCTTCAACTTGTTTTATTGTAGGCTTGAATTTACAAACCTCAATTACCTCCTTACCATTTTTGATTATTTTTTCCAGACATTGTCCCTTATCACATGTCAGTCCCCACCTCATAGCTTTTCTGGAATTATCTATTTTTTCTGATTCCATCATCTTTAGACATGCAAAATTTTGTTTTCCTTTAACAGGTTTAAGAAATGGGATATCTTTGATATATTGATCCTGAAGATGTTTTGAGGCAGTTATAGTAAATGAACTGTCAAAGTATCTTGAGACAGTGGCTCCCACTAGTGATTTTCCTACGCCAGTTGGAGCACATAAAATAATTTTCTTGTATCCTGATTTTAATTTCTCTTCAATTTCAGATAGGATTTCTTTTTGAATATCTCGCGGAGAAAACGGTTCTGGAAATTTTTCTAAAAGAGACAGGATTGAATCTGTTTTTCTTTAATATTAAAAGCATGAAGGTTCTAATATTATTCAAGATTTTGCAATGCAATTTATTATCTAGTAATATCACAGTAAATTATGGAATTACTAGAAGACAAAATGAGGGTTTGGCTGGAAAGTGCCAAATTTGTCAAAGCAATTCCAGGCGTTTATGTTTTGTATAACAGAAACAAAGATGTGATCTACATAGGGGAGAGTAATAATTTAGAAGAAACGTTCACAAAATATGTGGATACAGGATTTGAAGGAAATGAATGTAAACAAAAGACACAGTCATATCAGCGAGAATTTACAAATAGCCCAAAAGAACGTCAAATCCAGTTAATTGAAGAGTTCAAAAAAGAGTCAGGAAAATTACCATCTTGCAATACAGAGATAGAATTAGAAACCCACTAGTCTACAAACATTATTGTTCCAAATAATCTCAGTCATCAATATTTCAGTTAGGCATGAATATAGAGAAAGTAATTAATTTGAGATCTACATAGCAAAGAAATGCATCAGTGTTATTATTGTGAGCAACTTTTTGACTCTAAAGAAGCATTGTATGATCATGTAGACATTCATTCAGATATTGAAAGAAATCAAGAGATAATGGATGAAAAAAAGAAGGCAAAAAAAGACTAGCCTCGACATATATTTTTCAAATTAACTATTACTAAACAAAATTAGAGTAAAGGTTAGAAAAGATGGATTCAGGAATAGAAATAACAATTTTGAAATAAAACATCATGGAGTGGGTCGAAGCTTTACTAAAGAGATCATGCAATAAAACACTAACCAAGGGGGAAGTACTACATAGTTTATTTCACATGATTGAAATAAATGAAAACACACTAAATCAGATACAATCAGACAAGCGAGATTTTGGACCAGAGTTAGAAGAATTAAAACAGACAGAGATAAGTGATCTAGACTTTCATCTAAAATATTATCGTAGTCTTGTGAATTACATTAATTCAATTCCTGAAAATAAAATGATTAGACAAGGGTAGTGGAAAAATCAAGACAGACAGGATTTATTCCATCAACCAATGAATAATACCAAACTACTTTAATTTTGGCATACAGTTTTCACAAGAAATGAACATTTAAAAAATAAAAATAGACATTCACAATATATTTCAAAATATAATTTTTAAATAATATCAACGTATGTTATGTCAGATGATACGTAGTTTTTTGAACATGTTATCGTATTTTTGTTGTTTTTCCATTATCTGTCCATAGTTTGTTTGTTTATCATACTCTTCTTGTTTTTCAAAAAGATATTTTTCCAATCTTTCAAGTTCTTTTGCAATCATTAAACCAGAATCCTCACGAGCAAATTGTTTTTGTCGTTCTTGATTTTGTCCTCTAGTTGGAAATTTTTTTTCATCAAACACACTCTGAATTTGTTTTGTAATTTTGGGCCGAAGTAATTCTGCAAGATCAAAATGTCCTTGCTCATGTTTTAAGAGTTTAGGAGTTGCTTCTGAGTGCCTTACCCAGGATAGTAGAGGGTAAAATTCAGCAATCAGATCAATATTTTCAATAAAGAATCTAATTTGATTACCATCACTCTCAGAATTTACAATCCAAGTGTAGCGGTATTTGATTATACTATGAACATCTTCAAGCGCTGCAGGATTAAATTCAGCCTGAAAATCGGACCAATCTAAAAAATAATCCTTAGACCAGGAAATAGTATTATTTTGACTCATGTGATTGTTTGTTATGTGTGGGAATAAAATTATTGATTTTTCACCATAGAAATTAGCCACAAAATCACACTAGTTTTAAAAAATATTAAACATTAGCAACAAAATATGCCTAGATTAAACGATATTTTCAAGAATAGATTCAAACACAAATGGAATCGGTTTGAAATGGATCATTTTTTCAAACCATTTTGATCAATTAACAAGACATGGGTTATTTTAAGAATTTTTCAAAAATTAGAGCATACAAAATATTGGAGGCAAGACTGTTTGCATGTTTGATTGCTTTAACGTATCACATGAAGGGATGGATACAAAAAAGATGTCAAACTTGCTTGCTTTCCTTTAAAACTATTAATTCAGATAAAATTAAAATAATGTATAAATCTAAAATTTATAATCTCCATGGGGATTTCAATCATATCATTGATTGTAGGCTTTGTCTTACTATACGACATTAAATAAAACAAAAAATTACAAAAAGACAGGCATGAAACAAATTAAAATCAAACAGATAAATTTATTCAAATATAGGAATACAAATGAATTGTATGATTAAAAAAATAGATGAAAAAAGGCATCAGGAATTACTAAAACATAAAGAAGAATTAGAAAACAACAGACCCCATGATGTTGAGGCAATGAGAAGATGGAAACATTCCATGGGGAAAATCCTAGAAGAATTAGAGTTGTTTAAAAAATAACAAAACATATTTTGTTTGTTTCATCCAATGTCAGAAAATTCTAAACTCACACATCTAATCAACATAGATGAGATGTCAGAAATAAATTTTAAATAATTTTTTCATAAAATTCTTTATGCATGATTAAAATTTTAATAAAAATCAAGTAAAACAGGCATAGAGATAGGCACATTTTCTCAAACATGTGTCCATGTTGTTTTATTAAAATATTCAACATAAACAGTCATCAGTGTTTTTTTAAATTTAGAAACTCTTATTTTGATAAATCAAATAGAAAACTAGAATGCAAAAACACAAAGCATGGAATATTATCTTAATTTCAGTTATTGGGAAATTTATTTTGCTACAAGTTACTTCCCGTGATATGGATTTTAATTATCAAATGGTGGAGAAATTTGACTGAGTGTCCTACATGCAAACTAGCTATGGAGTCGCATTCTACAGCGGAACTAATGGAATGCTGTATGAAACAGATTGGTGAGGATTTTACAGATGAGGATAAAGGTACATGTCCTAACTGCAAGCATACTATCAAAAAGCATTCAAATAAAGAACTTGTAGAGTGCACATTGGCATTTTTTAAATCAAATATCAAAAATTAGAAAACAAATTCAATTCAAAACATAGAATAGATGTCATTAATGAACAACGTTAAAACATGATACTAAAAAAATGAGACAGAATTTTGCAAGATACGCATAAACAGTGGTCTAATTGATTCAAAATATTGGATCAATTAACTGCAATACTCATTGAAAAATATTCGCCCATGTGGACAAATAAGCAAGTTTGGGAATATGAGCAAATTCACGAAGAAATAAAATTTGACATAATGTATGTTGAGCCAAATAATAAAGAGAGATCATGGAAATCAAAACTGGCACATTTAGATAGTAATATCAGAAAAACTCTAGTGAATACGTTTGAGTATCTTGCAGATGGTTATGAATTATGGATAACAAATTCTAAAGACAATCAAAGAAAACTGGATGAATCATTAATTCCATATCTCATGGCAGTGATAGTAGATACAATGATCGATGAAGAAGTGTGTTTAAAATTCAGAGAAGATAGTAATTGTCTAGTGATATCAGTTGATTCACATGCAGATGTGATAGATTGTAAAGAATTCTTTGAAGAATTCTACCATCTTGCCACGGGTTTCAATTATAATGTGAACACAGGAGTTCCAGAGGACGAAACAGAGGCGGAAATCTATCTGACAAGACTACAAGAGGAATTTGATGAAAAAATAAAGGCGAAATTAGGAGATACATATCTTCCAGGAAATAATGATCCTGATTCGATCAACACAAAATAATGATCGGTAAATTACAAAATATTTTTGATTAGATTTTAATAATTTTTGATTTTAATTGGTCTAAAATTGTGTTCCGATCAATATCCATTTTGTTTAATTATTTTACATTAATGTTAGAAATTCAAGTAAATTGGATCCATCAATTATGGCAGCAAAGAAAAAAGCAGCAGCAAAAAAATCAGCTTCAAAAAAGAAATAATCAATTGAAGCATAATTTTTTCTTTTAAATTCCAATTTACCACTTTTTAAATAATTTAACATTGAATGATCATCACGAATATTTACCAAGATATGGGTCATACCTAGTCAATCTTTAAGTGCATAAAAAATCAAAATAAAACAGCATATGGAGCATACCAAAGAATGCGAATATAGAAATGCTCACGATATGATTCATGCTAATTGCTTTTGCAAATGTCATAAAATAATCATGGCAGATTCAAGAAAAATGGACTCCAAGTCATTCTAAGTATCTAAACAAGTTAAAAACAAGAACTAATCCAAAGTCTAAACTCTTTATTGGTGAAAAGAGTAGTGCTAGTTGCTAATTGGCTAGATTGGGAAATAACCAATACCCACAACCTCTTTCAAACTAGAGCAGTGAAGCTCGTCATTCAGGTTTGATGTACAGGTCTTTGACACCAGTTAGCTTTTCAAATGACAACTACATTGACAACTATCAATAATACATCGATGTTTTTTACAATCAAGGCAACGCTTACTTCTACCTGTTTTCATTCTTAGTTCCTCAATTCGTCTTGCCTTTTCACTCATGAAAATCAATAAAAATTGGATTCAAAAAGTCTTTAGGTTTTATTGTTCAAAGTCCTAAAATAGCAGCAAACCATAAAAAAACATTGCCAGAAAACAAGAGACCTTTTAGAAGAACAGGAGACAGATCATCACGGCCAAAAACACAATCAACTGAAGATAGAATCAAGGATTTTATTTTACGTAATTCAAGAAACGGTTACTATACCAAAGTTTCAACACTGTCTTACAAATTTGAAATACCTGAAGACAAAGCATGGGAAATTGTAGGCGGGCTTTTGACAGATGGTGATTTGGAATCAATACATGATGAATTTACCGGTGAAATGAAACTATGTGAAGCAGGAAAAACATATCTAATTATGAATTTAGAACAGCAAAGAAAAAGACAAAAATCGCAAGAATTCAAGATGAATAAAAAACAAAAATCAAAATAGGATAAATATAATGTCTTTTTGGAACAAAAAAACATGTTCAGATTGTAAAAGAATAAAATGTCAAAAAGGATGCATATGTGATTGCCATCAACTAAGAGACAGAATAGATTAACACAACTCTTAATTTCATATAAATTAAAATCACTCATGGAAAATGAAGATAATCTTCCAGTACAATGTCATCCAATCATCAAACCAAAAAAGAGAACAAAATTAGACAAGGATTGATCATGGTAGAATTTACACAACAAGACAAAATTGAGATCAGTAAAATCCTAGCATCAATTGAAGGAAGATTGGATAAAAGATTAATCAAACTAACCATGGATTTGATTTTAAAAACAAGCTGGACTAAGAGTGTGGCAATTAATTTGTATAAAAATAACGTCAATAACATCCCAGATAAATCGTTAAACGCATTCCTATTAGGAAGTCATTTTGGACAAATATACCAAATATCTTTAGATTTTGCCAAAAAATTAGAATTATCACTATCACCTAATCAAAAAAATATTCTAAGAGAGTTTGTATTCTTTTTAGTTTTACTCCGTACAGAAAAGTAGACAAACTAAAATCAATACCCTTAATTTTACAGCAATTTACAAAAATTTGTGATACAGTGTAAAATCTGTGGAACGCCTTTAGGAAAGGAACCTACGACTCTACAACTAGAAGAGCATTGGAAGAAACATCACAGTTGGCATTGGCAAATCAACCAAGATAAAACACCTGAAGATGCACTACTAAAGAAAAGGTAGCATAAGGAAGCGTCTTTATTTTGGATAAACGCCAAAATTTTATGGAGTTTATGATCACCATATTTCATTTTCATAAGGGTAATGATATAGACAAGGTAATTTTTGGAAAAAAACTAAAAGAAAATAAGATCAATGAAGACATACGAGTTTTTCCATCAGGCGGATTAACAAAAAATGGCGGCATACAAGAAAAATATTTGAAAGTAAATCTAAAAAACAACAATGATTTCAATTTAGAATTATTATCTGATTTTCTAGCTAACAGATTATCGCCAATTGATGATGCAGATAGTCTAAAGATTGGAAATAACAAAGTAGCATTAAAAAAAGATGAGATAAAAAAAGCATTACAAATTCACATGAGTGAGATTTAGAATCGACGACTTGGAATAGTGGTCGTTTATAGCATGCCTAGACCACTAATCGAAAGCGTCAATTAATTATTCTTGTAGTGATATAAAACAGAGTATTATGAAATTTCAAACATTTGTTTGGTTTAAATTAAAAAATAAAACTAATTTTCAATAATTGTAGTAATTACAAAATCAAATCAAGCAACATCAATCCAGGCTCTAATTTTTTAGAGAAAAACTATTTTTGAGCTTGTTGGTATGAAAAAATTTACTCTGGATGGTAATACAAATTTTGAGATGTGAATTCATGTCAGAAATTGAGGCATATGATATCAAGGCACACAAAAAAGTGACTATGAAAAACCCAAAACCATATTTAATGAAGAATGGTTCATGGGCACTCAAAGGAACTAGCTCGCTAACAGGGATCACTTTATTCAAAATTGTTGGCAAAAAACCTTCAATATCCCACTCAAAGCTAGACTTTTTGAGAAGTGTATTTACCAGCAGAAAATGTGAATGTGACAAATTCTGCTAGCTTTTTTTTGTAGATGAAAATCCTTAATTTTAGTCATAATAGCACAATCATAATGGACAAACAACTTGAATTACAGATTCAAACAATAATTTTAGAAACTTTTCAAGATGAAAAACGAGAA
>CALKVM010000036.1:0-15240 GCA_938049695.1 uncultured Candidatus Nitrosoarchaeum sp.
AGCAATCAAAAACCAAGAGAACCAAAAAGATTGTATAAAAAATTGGGAAAATATTATGATAAGTTACAATCAGATTATTTGAAAACACCTGGCATAGATAGAAAACATAAAGCAAAGAAAAATAAGAAAAACTAAAATTTGTTGAAACGAGCACGTTCCAAGTCTCTATCATCTTTAGATTCTTTTTTCCATTCTTTATAATGATCTTTGCATAGAACAGATTTTTTGCCTACTGAACTAACATGTAATCCGGCAGTTTCTACTTTGGCGGTGTTTAATGAACGAGCGCCTTCTTTCTCACAGCCATCAACATTGCATTTAGCACCTTTTGAAACAATACCCATTGATTATTCATAAACAAGATGTTATTTATATTTAAAAATTATACAGAAACAACACATTTTTGATCTGAATCAGGTTTACAAAATAGGATTCAAGTATTATACATCGTTTATAAGAGGAATATTTTTTTCTGAGATTATGGGTGGAACAAAGAAAGTAACTCCAGGAAAACAAGATAAGACTCAAGGATCAAAGGATTCAAAGGATTCAAAAAAAGGCAATAAAGGTAAGGGAGAGGTTGGACCACGCAAGGCAGAGATTACAGTAATGGTAAATGAAAAAGAAGCAATCAAAATAATTCAAAACTCCAAAGTCGTAACATGTCATGATCTTGCAAGACAAACAGGAGTTAAAATTTCAGCAGCAAATGCATTTTTAATAGAATCAACAAAGAAAGGACTAGTCAAACGTGTTGGTGGATATAGTGGCCATCGCATTTATCAGGCAGTTTCTTCATAGAAATAAAAAACATCTCCAGATTTCACATCTTTTAGTGCATCCATGTTTCCTAATATTTTTCCAATCGGAGTCATTGTTTTTCCAGATAAAGCATCTTCAATAAAAAAGCAAATACTTCCAGCGGTTGATAAAAATGCAATATCTCCTTTTTTGAATTCTTTTGTAGATCTTTCATTTCCAGAATCAACTGCAGTTTCAAAGTACACTGTACTTTTTCCTAGAAAATGAGCATGTCCCTCCAATGGCAAAGATCTCATTATTGTACCGACAGTTCTTGGTGACAAATGTCGTTTTAGATCACATTGGATCTTTACTTTTCCGTTAATTTCCAAAATTATCTGTTTTCTTGAGACTGATGGTGAACTCAATTTGTACTTTAGAATTATTGGATTATATAACGCTTTGAGAGAAATTGTGTACTTGTCGGATGTTAATGAAGCTGAACTAGTTGTAGAAGAGCCAGAAGAATATGTAGAAGCTCCAGAAACGGAGGAAATTTTTGAAGGCGATGTAGAGGTAAACACTGGATTAAACAAAGCATTAGATACTTATCGAAAATTAATTGAAAAAAATGAAGGTCTAGAACCACTAACTGAAAAACAACAAGAGTCACTTGAAAAAAGAATCAAAGAGATTGAAGCACGAGAGGTTGTAGAAACAATTGAAGAACATGACCCGGTAGAAATTCCTTGTGAAAAAGGCAAGATTACAATTGGACCACCAATATTAACGAGATTTGAAAAAGCAAGAATTATGGGAGCGAGATCATTACAATTATCTCTAGGTGCACCTCCATTCATTCCAATTCCAAAAAATGCAAGGATATCACTAGATATTGCAATGGAGGAATTAGAGCAAAGAGTAATTCCAATTACCATTAGAAGAGTACTTCCAAATGGAGATTATCAAAACATACCAATAGACTACTTTGATTAAGTGAATCAATCGTCGATAAAACTTAATAGAACACAAAATTGCAAATTATTGAATAATGCTCATGGAAGAGATCAAAGAAGAACATGGTCAAGAGCAGATCAATAAATCTGAAGATACCATAATTTACATTCGAAATGACCCAGTTATGGAATCAGCCATAGATTTACTGCCAATATTAGGAAATAAAAAGAAAGTAATCCTCAGAGCAGTTGGCAATTCAATTCCAAATGCAGTTGCAGTTGCAAACATCATAACAGAAAAAATGCTACATGGAAATTCCAAAGTTCAAAAAATAAAACTAGATACAGAAGCTGCCGCAGGGATTGGAAGTATGACTTCAAATATTGAAATTGTTATAATTAGAATCTAGTAAACGCTTCCAGGACCTTTTAGAAGCATATTTTCACACTCTTTGCAAATTTTTTCATCAATATTTGATTCAAGATTATGATGAATTTCACAAATTAGCAAACTTGATTTTATGTAATTGCAAAGACCAATAAATTTTGAAAGACTTGACGGAGTATATGCTTTATCAGACGAGAGATGATCAGTTAGTTCATCAATAAGGGCAGAAACTTGTTTTTCTGCCAAAAGTTTTGCAATCAAAGATGGATCACCACGTGTTCCACGGATGTAATTGCTTATAGCTGCTTGTGTGACACCAAGCATTTTTGAGATTTCATCTTCACGAATATTATGATCTTCTGCTAGTTTTTTAGCAAGAATTGCTCTTAATGCAGGAATCAGAGTTTTTGATTCAATTTCTGCGGGAAGTAACATTAAACCACAAAGTTCGGATAAAGGATTTAAAGTTTGCAATGGACAAAGTTGCCTGAATTGTAAATCCGTCTAGAATTCATTAGGCTAACCTATTTTAGTTTCAAAAATATAATCGAGTTGTTGGAGAATATTTCCAAAAAATTGTATCAGATGTTAAAAGAATCATGTGATTCGTGCAAGTCAAATACAATAGCATTGTCAGGAGGATTAGACAGTACAATAATAGCATATTTCCTAAAAGAACGAAACCCAAACACAGTTGCAATCATAGCAAAAGATTTTGTTGCAAGTGATCTCACATATTGTCAAAGAGTATCAAAGGAATTCAACATACCATTGACAATTAATCAGGTAAGCACGACAGATATTCTAAGTGCAATAGAAGAAACGATAAAAATTCTAAAAAACTTTAACGATATAGAAATTAGAAACAACATAGTAATGTATCTTGCAATAAAGTGGGCAAAGGAGCAAAACAGTCAAGGGATAATCACAGGAGATGGAGCGGATGAATTGTTTGCAGGATATAGTTTTTTGATCAACAAACCCGAAGATGAACTAGAAAAAGAGATTCAAAGAGTATGCTCAGTAATGCATTTTCCAACTCAGAAAATAGGCAAAGCGCTTGGAGTTATTGTCGAATCGCCATTTCTTGATGAAAAAATAATAGAGTATTCAAAGACAATTCCATCAGATCTCAAGGTAAGAAACGAGGGAGAAAAAAGACATGGAAAATGGATTCTTCGTAAAACATTTGAGAAAAACATACCGATGCAAATTGCTTGGAGGGAAAAATCACCGATGCAGGATGGTTCTGGAACAGCAGGACTTTCAAATTTGTTTGATTCTGTGATAAACGATCAATTATTTTTAGAAAAGAAAAAGAAAATAGAAGAAACAGATGGAGTAATAATTAGAACAAAAGAATCCATGCATTATTACGAAATTTATAGGAATTTGTATGGAGTACCAGCAGAGAAACAAGGAGTTAGTTCATGTCCATATTGCAATTTCAATGTAGAAAATTCAAAATTTTGTCGTATGTGTGGGGCTTTTCCAATCTAGATATTTTTTTTCCATTTTTTTGGTTTTCTTATGAAAATTTTTCTGCATCCATTACAACAGAAAAAGAGTTTTTTTCCTTCATAGTCATGTGTAACAGCTAATTCTTCAGCAAGCTCAATTCCACAGACAGGATCTACTGGCACAAATTTTTCACTGATCAATTCTATTTATAGATATGTAGAATCAGATGAGAAAAGATCAAACTAGAAATTATGAATGAATAATTTGCAGTATCTTCTTTGGAAGTGCACCATAATCTGCATCAGGTTCTGAAACTACATACAAAATATCATCATTAATTAGAAAACTAATTGCCAATGCACGTTCTCTTGATGCCATCGCAAAATTTACGTGTCCAAGTTGCTTGTCAAATTCTTTTCTCATTTTTACTCTTAATGCAAGTTCCATGTAGAGCATTTCATCATCTTTTTCATTTTCTAGTGGCACTACATTTTCTTTCATTCCACCTGCAACTAGTCTACCTCGCTCATTAATCACACCAACAAATCTAATTTTTGGGTCCATGGATAGAATGGTGTTACAAATCTTCGGGTAATCAAAAATCTTAGATGACAAATTTCTGTTTATAATCCCAAATGACCCATTTATTAGCTTTCTTTAGAATTAATTATTTGAAAGTATGAATTCACAATATTTGAGATTACATTGTTAGTTTCTTAACTAATGCAAGAAATTCATCTTCAAGCATTGGAGGAATTTTCATTATTTCCATATTTTCAGAAACATGTTCTGGTGATTTTTGCCCTATGAGTGGAGCTAAAACACCTGGTGATGAACGAATAAACTGTAATGCACGAAGTGATGGCTTTAGATTATTGAACTCAGGCATTGCACCAGGTACTAACAGCCTTCCTTGCATTAATGGCACACTGGTAAATACTCCAATGTTTAATTTGACTGCAGCTTCTAATACAGAGACCAGTTTTCCATCAAGTGTTTGATTTTTTGCAAGTAATGCTTGATCATAATGCATGTTGAATGGGAGTTGAATGAATCTAAAACCGTGATTCTCGCCCCCAACTTTTTTTGCCAATTCAACCGTATCTTGCAGTGAAAGATACTGTGGATTATCAGAAGAGACACGAAAGCATTCCCAAGTAGCCATGCCATAGAACTTAATTTTTCCTTCTTTCCTTTTTTGTTCATATAATTCAAAGACAGATTTGAGATTTTCCAAAAACTTTTCTTTTGAAACATCTTTGATTTGACCTTCTACAGCATTATGCAGATACATCAAATCAATGCAATCCAACCCTAGATTTTTCAAACTACGTTCTAGTTGATCATCAAGATATGCAATAGTCATGCAGTGATAGCCAGATGTTATATCGCCTTCTTTTATCACTCCTTTTTGCGTGTATTCATTTTTGATATATTCCCAGAATTCTTGTTTTACATCAGCGTCATTTGTGACATATCCATTTTTTGTACTAATGAAAATTTGATCACGGGAGATTTTTCCTTCGTCAATTAATTCAGAAATCGCTTTTCCTACAGAACGTTCTGCTTTTTGTGATCTATAGTTAATGGCAGTATCAATTACATTAATTCCAGATATAATGGATTGTTTAACTGCATTTTTTACAAGTTCGTCTGTTTTTTCGTTTGCTTCTCCAAGATATGTGCCAATACCGACATTAGACAATGCAAGATTATGAATTTGCTTAAAATTCAATGAATTTATGCCTGAATTTTTGAGAAATTTGTGTGTTCCCTCAGATGTAGCAAAACCTGAAATCATAAAAAACATCAAGTGACACTGAATTTATGTCTAGAGTATAGAAATTAGAAACTAGCCAAAAAACTAAGTACAAACAATGTACCAGTAATACGACTAAACATCAATGTAGAAGACATGGAGGGTATCAATTCATCTATAGAATTAAAATTTCTCTTCAAACCCAGTCCAGCCTTTACCACCAATGGAATGCTAAACAAGGTGATAAGAGACAAGAGTGGAAAAACACCCATAGAGATACCAAGTATAATCACAGAATACGAAATTGCAGGAAATACCCAAAATAGAGAGGTTGCATTTTTTTTGCCAACTGCAATGACTAGAGTTTTTCTTCCTTTAGATTTGTCTGCATCATGATCAGGAAATGATGCAATAAAAAGAACAAGTGACGATAAAACACCGACTACCATTCCTCCTAAAACTGACTCTATAGTTATTTGGTTTGACTGAATGAAATATGTTCCAAGTACAATCATCGTGCCCTTTACTGCAACAAAAAACTCTGCTAGTCCAGAGTCTACAATTTTAGTAGAGTAAAAATAGATAGATAGAATTGCAAATCCCAAAATCGCTGCAATAATTATCCCATCAGTTAATACAAAATAAAATCCAATAACAGAGCCTAATATCAAAAATCCAATTCCAGCACGATAAACAGATGATGGTTTGAGTAATCCTTCAGGTAAAACACCTGTTCCACCACTCATTTTAGTTCTTTTTGTTATTGTGTCAATTCCTCTTTTGTAATCCCAATAATCATTTAACAGATCAACACTAGCATGAAGAGATATGACACCTGCAAATGTCAAAACAGCTGTAAGAGGATCAATGGTAGAATTTTGACGCCAGTTTATCGCAAGCCCAACAGATACAGCAATAATAGATGCTAGAAGAAATCTAACACGGATTACCCTTAACCAAACAGTTAGCATCAATTAGTATCAAATTATCACAAGATAATATTTCTATATCAATTCATAATAATGTCCAGGGGTAGATTTAAACAGAAAAGATGAGTTTGAACATGAAATTAAGATGATACATGAAATTAATTTCAAATTAATACAATAAATTTAAAAATTAAATAAAAACAAGATTACTGCGATTGTTTGAATTTTTTGTCAATATTACAAAGTTGGCATAATCAAATGAGGTTCATTTAGCAAAGAGGTGAAAAATCTTGGAAAAGAATCAAAATTAAAAAACATAGAAAAGAATTGTCAAATCAAGGATTCATCGCTTACTTCAATTGGTTTTCTCCCCATAAAGCCCGAATCTTTTTCATGCCAAAATTTAATTTCAGTTTCACCGTATTTCCAACAAAGCCAAACTTCTTCATCAAATCTCTTGGATGGAAAATCAAGTAGACCCTGTTCTATACTTTTAACTACAACACCAGTATTTTCAAGCATTTCTACTGCTTCATAAAACTTAGTTATTGCAGAATTGAGTTTTTGTTTGAGTGAAACGTATTGTTCAAACGTGTTTGCAGTGGCAAGACTCATCTGAAGTTCTTGCTCTAGTTTGGAGACTACGTTCTTTTTTGCCATGCTAAACTCAAATTTTTTGATTACGTCAGGTAACGCCTGATTTGCCTCATTTGTGGTAAAATATGAAAACATGTAGTAAGCATTGCGTCCTTGATTAAATATCTTAGGTGCAAATTTATTAACAATAATTTTAGCGTTAAATTATGAATGAAGAACAAATAGAGACACTAATTACTCAAACTATCAATGGCGCAGTTTTAACAATTCCAGCTTATCTAGAAGATATAAAACAAAATCAAGAAACACTCAAAGTTGAAAATCCACAAGAGTTTGTCTATGGAATGATAATGGGGATGGCATTAGGTATGAGTGGTGCCTTGTTAAGTGCACAAAAAGAAATGCCTACAGCAGAAGAACAAATGAAAGTAAGAGATACAATATACAAGTACATTCCAGAAATTAGAGAACAGATTTTTAGTTGATCAAATTTACCAAAGAGGAAGAAGCATTTCTTCAATCCATTGAAGAAGCAAGAATTGCAACATCACATGCAGATATTCCACATGTAAAACCAGTGTCATTTATTTATCATGACAATACTATTTTGATTGCAACAGATTATCAAACCAGGACATTCAAAAATGTAAAAACAAATCCAAAAGCAAGTGTTGCAATAGATGTTTATGAATCTGGAAAACATAGAGCAGTTTGTATTCAAGGAAGAATAGAGATCATCGAAGAAGGGCAAGAATTCATACAGATGTATAAAATGTTTGAAAAAAAATTCGCCTGGGTAAGAAACGAACCATGGAAAGAAAACGAAGCACCGTTTCTCAAAATCATCGCCACCAATAAAACAAGTTGGGGGTTAAAATAAGAAAATATGCTAAAAAGAAATGAGATAAATAAAAGACAAAATAAATTTTAAAACACACATGTCAAATAAGATAAAATGTTCACATATTTTGGTACAAAAACAAAGTGAGGCAATAGCAATTCATGAACGCCTTAAAAATGGGGAAAAATTTGGAAACCTAGCAAAAGAACTATCAATTGATACAGGTAGTGCAAAAAAAGATGGAAGTTTAGGATATTTTACCAAAGGAATGATGGTAAAACCATTTGAAGAGGCTGCATTCAAATTGCAAATTGGAGAAATGTCTGAGCCGATTAAATCAGAATTTGGATATCACATAATCAAAAGGTTCGGATAAAACAACAAAATTAACCCAGATTTTATTTTTTAGTTCTTGATTTTTGCATCTGATCAAAATTAAAGTTAGATCTTTTTTAGAATTAAAGAAATGCATCCAATCCTATTTTTTGTGATTCAGTTTCTTGATTTTTTTGCAAAACTTTTGTCATTTTCTCACCCATTGATTTTGCAGCAGTCATCTTTCTTTTTCCAATCCAATAATAGGTTTCATCTATGGTATTTTTTGCAATAAGCACAACTAATTTACCCGTATCTTTTCGTCCAGTTCTACCTCTTCGTTGAATATAACGAATTGAGCTTGGAACATTATCATAAAAAATAACTTGATTTACTTCAGAAATATCCAATCCCTCCTCACCCACGCGTGTTGCAACTAACACTCTAAAGAGTCCATCACGAAAATTCTGTACTGTTTCGATTTGCTTTTTTTGTTTTAATCCAGTTTCTCCAGATTTTCCAATCAATATTGCAGCGGAGATTCCCATTTCAGTTAATTTGTTAAAAATTACATCGACTGAATCACGATAGCTTGTAAATATTAGAGCTTTCCCTGGAACTGAGTCTATGATTTCTTTTAGTTTTTGAATTTTAGAATGTTCTATTCCTTTTGATTGCGCATCTTTTGCAAGATATATCGCCCTTGTAAAATTAGGATCAACTTCAAATAATTCATTTACACCGACACCTTTTTTTATTTTTGCACGCTCACAAAACTTCAAAAAAGATGTGATTCCATGAGCCTCCAAAATATTCAAGGCATAGTGAATTCTAATTGCAGTGAATAGTGGTTTTGCAGACCGTCGGTTTTGATTTAGTACAAACTGTCTAATTCGCAATAAAGCAGACAATGATTGTTGTTCTGCCAGCCTAATTCCATTTTTTCTCAGAGTAGCATATCGTTCATCTAAAGATAATTTTAGCAATGTTTGAATTGCTTTCATTTCGGGTGGAAGTTCCACACTAATCCATTCAGTGTTTGTCTCATGGGTGTATGGTTTTACATCAGGACTGTCTTCTGTTCTTTCAGCTACACTTGAAATTCGTAGCTTAGTTAGAAGGTCAGTCGCTTTGTCTTTTTCACTTGGAAGTGTAGCAGTCATTCCAAGAATTCTCAGATTGGAATTTGCAAATCTCTCTGCAATTCCAGAATATGCGTAATCTCCTACAGTTCTATGAACTTCATCATATATCACCAAACTAAATTGATCTGGAGAAACAATTTGTCGGTCTAAATCATTTTTTGCAATTTCAGGGGTTGCACATATCACACTGTTATTCCAAAGTTGTGTTCTTTTCTGAATTGGATCTTCTCCGGTTATCAGTGAGATATCATCAATGGTGAGATGTTGTTTTAAGAATTCATAATGTTGATTAACTAAAACTCGAGTTGGGGCTAAAAACAAAATACCCCCTGTTCCTTTTGATAAATACTCTGCAATGACTTGTAATGCAATAGCAGTCTTTCCTAGACCGGTTGGCAATACCACAATGCAATTTTCCTGCATTGCCTGATTTGCAAGATTTACCTGATAATCTCTTTTTTCAATTGAATTTTTTTGCACATACTTTCTGTCAATGTATTCCAAAGTCAAGATCTCTAAAGTAAAGTCAGATTTTATGGATTTTATGCTTTCGTGTAGTAAAGTATTAGCTATTGTATACTTTTCAGTTTCTTATTAATGAAAACTCATGCCCAGAGTATCGAGTTACATCGTAAAGAGAACACGAAAAGAGATTTCTAGAGTATTGTGTCTAACAAATGTGTCATCTACGGAGCAGTTCTCAATCAGTTTAGTTTCTTTGGCACTGATGGATATCAAAAAAGATGAAAATATCCTTAGTCATCTTAGGAATAACGGACCAGACACATTTGCAAATAATTGTAGAGTTGAAAGTAATTCCAATATCAATCACAAAATGGGATTGGAAGAAGAAATGATTGGATTACTTGCAAGCATGAACATTGTATGTAATTCAACACACATACTGCCCCTTAAGTTCATACAAAATTAAAATGAACTATGAAAAATATAAGAGGAATTAGATCTGCAGATAAAGGAGCAGCCACCATTACCGAAGCAATAACACAATCAAAACATATGAAATTACAAAGCAAAACAATTGAAGAACAACGACTAAAGCTTGCACTAGATTTACGCATAATGAATGTAAATGATATAACAAAAATTAAAGCCTAAACTCTTTTTGGTTCAAAAGTATACATTCAATTTAGAAAATAATGTAAAATTTCTTTTTATTGCAGAAAAATAAACCATTTTTACGAAATGGTAAGATAAAAATATCTACTTTACAAAATAGTCTGATGGATTTACTGTACTTTCAAATCAAAGAAAATATTAAAAATTTAATAACATCATATGATGATAAAGAGAGATGGATGATTTACCCGGTGTGAAAGATGCACTGGTCAGTTTATCAATAGAACGATCACTGTCTGAAATAAGCGAAGCAGTGTGTGAAAATGTAGGTAATAAATTATACAAAAAATACAAGTGTTATTTTCATGATTGTCTAGAACACCCAGATTATCTTGTCGATGTATTAAAACAGGTGTTTGGTGACGGATACATCTCAATAGTTAACAATATCAACAAAAAACTAGAAGAGTTTTCCTATCAAGATCAAATCAAGGAATTTCTTTTGGTGATAAACAAGTAATTGGAAAATAGATCAAGTATTTACTTTCTAGTTTTTTCATTACCGGTAATATTTTTTGCAATTGTAATATCAAATATGATTGCACACTCATATGCAGAATTGTGGTCAAATACTCTGAATTTAGTCATTACCAGTATTTTACTAGTTGCATGCATTGTAAATAATTTTAAGATGGGATCAAGAGGAAAACACGGAAGAGCATGGATATGTTTTACATTGGCAATTGCAATGTGGTGGATAGCCGAAAGAATATGGACATTAAACGAGTTAACAAATAATGATACTTTATCATATGCAGATCTTTTCTGGTTTGGAGGATATGGATTTTATTTCATATTTGGTGTAATGTATCTGATACCATTTGCATCTCAGATCTCAAGAAAAAACATCATGGCAGTCTCGCTTTTTGTATTGGTAGTTTTGATTCTGGTGTTGTACACTACAAAATCACATCTGGTTACCTTTGAGGAAATATTACACATATCCTATCCTGTTGCAGATTCAGTAATGTTGATTCCTTCAATTCTTGGCATAATACTGTTTTTCAAAGGACGTATAAAATTTTCAGTGTCACTGTTCTTTATTGGAATGCTAAGTTTTGTCATCGCTGACTATGGTTTCATGTATTTTGATTCTATTGGTGAATATTATACGGGTCATATTGTGGATATTCCATATCTCTTGGCATATTCGATTTTTATTAGTGGGGTAATTGCCAATCTGAATATATTGAATAGAATCAATAAAAATATGCCGTTTAATGATCAAGATGCAATGAGATAGAGTCCCATTCCCATAATTTTAGTAAAACACGTGTATACATAAATTAGAAATCCACATCTCCCAAGATACAAGAGGGTAAAAAATGTCTAAAAATAATCAATTCTTTTTGTTAATCTGTCAAATCTTCAAGTCATAATGTCTTTTTGAAGCCAAGTCAATACATCAAAATATGGATTCAGTTAAGATATCAAAATAATATCCAAAAAGGACAAGGATGACAGATTGAAGACAAGTAAAAAATGGATGTTTTTTGTATTACCAGCCAGCATAACAGCGGAGGGATTACATATTGTCATACCATTGTATGTTCTTTTTCTTGGTGGTAACGTAGTAGATGTTGGCATTGTAGTAGGACTTCATTATGCGCTATCAGCAATTGGTGCAATTTTTTGGGGGAAAGTCATTGACAAATACCACGTAAAGAGGGCGATATTGTTTATTTGTTTTTCAGCAATTACAATTTGCAGCATAGGATTGTTTTTCACAGTTGATTTGAATGCGGTTTTTATAATTTCATCGGTTGCAGGATTTTTCATCATCGGAAAAAACCCAGTAACACAAATTCTAGTAATGGAATCAGTGCCAAACAATCAATGGAGCAGACTATTTACACAAATTTCAATCATAACTAGTTTTGGAAGTCTTACTGCATTTTTAGTGGGTTCTATTTGGGACACATTTTTTGATCTTAGACCATATTTTCTTTTTTGTGCAATTGTAAGTGTATCTGCAACAGTTCTAAGCGTTGGAGTAGGCAGTAAAAGCACTATAGAAAGACACACCATAGTGCATTCAATACACGGAATAAGACATATTTTTGATCACACTAGAATGAATTTTCAATTTATCTTTACTAAAATTCCTCATCTACATGATTTTAAGCCAATCATATCAATTTTCCAAAGAAAAATGTCTCATGAAATAGGAATACTCTTCCTTACAAATTTCTTATTTTATTTTGGAAGTAATATTTTCTTTACAGCATTTATACCATTTCTGAAAAAATATGATTTTACAAATTCGGAAGTTTTTCTGGTGTACATGATTCAAACAATGGTGTTACTTATGATATTTTTCTTTGTTCCACGCTTGATTTCGATGATCACAGAAGAACGCGCAACACAGGTATCATATTTACCGAGAGTTTTAGGAATTATCGTAGCTGCATCGCTAATTCCCAGCATGACAGGCGTTAATTCACTTTTGATGGCAATGATTTCATCATGTTTGATGGTTTCAGCATTTTCTATTTTCAGTGTTTCAAATTCAATAATTATTTTCAAAGCAATTCCTAAAGGTTTTGAAGGAACGTATCTTGGTGTGAATAGTTTCATGACAGGAGTAGGAATATTCTTAGGGGCATTAACTGCAGGCTATGTTTCAAACGCCATAAGTTATTCAGCCGCGTTTATCATAGCAGTTAGTATAATATTGTCCTCACTAGTAATGTTTAGAATTTATTTAAAATATAGAGTATCTCATAGAATTGTCTAAAATTGTGATGTGGTTAGTCTTTTCAGAATATAAATTCAAAGAATACAAAATAATTAGGTCATAAATAAAAACAAATAGAATTAAAAAATTAAGTATAATCTAGTATTTTTGAATAATACCGAGTCGTGACTTTGAAGAGACTGCAATTATAGACACTATTGCTACAACCAAAATCATCACTGCAATTGATCCAAATTCTGGCACAACTACACCATTGTTTATCTCTACTTGTACAGATTGTTTATGCTCTGATGAAAGGCCCTGATTTGCAGTAATAGTGTAAAATCCATTTTCTTTCCACATTGCTCCCCCGGATATTATTTCTGTTGAGAATTTACCATCAGTGTCTGGTGTAACTTGTGCAATTGAAATCAAGTTTCCATTAGGTGAAGTCACGGTAAATGTAATGTCTGTTGTAAAACTGGTCGTACTTCCAGTTACTATAATATTATTATCGCCAAAGGTAGTTTCAGTTGAAAGAGTAATAGCACTTGGTTTTGGAGGTGTTATTTCAGGTTCTGTAGTTGGGGAACCTTTTGGTGGGATAGTTGAGCCAATTACTGTAAATTGTATTTGTGCAGTTTTTTCTGTATCTGGGTGACTTGCAATTACTGTGTATATGCCCTCCTTGAAACTTGGAAGTGAGGGATGAATCAATCGTTTGAACATGCCATCATTATCAAATGGTAATTCTGGAGCATAGACAACTTCTCCATCAGGAGAAATTACTGTAAGGATAACGGGTTTGAAAACAGACACTCCAGTAATTTTGCCAACAACTAATACAGAATCTAAAGATTGTATTTCAGTTTGAGCAGTACTCAATTCAATCATTGGTTCTGCAAAAGCAGAGAGTGGAATTGACAATGCAACTAAAACCAACAATGTAATCTTGAGCATTTTATTTATGAGAAACTGTTTGTATATTAATTATCCTATACAAATCAACAATAATCTTCTGATCTATGGTTTAAAACAAAAACTATATTTTTTAGAAAAAATTACATGTCATCTTAAACACCCATACATCAAAAATGACATGATATCAAGAAATACAAAATTTAAGCTCCGATCTGATTAAAGGGGTGATTTGTGATATCCTGATGAATATTGGCATGTAGTTCTTGCTTGAATGTAAGGTCACATCTATAACATTTCCAGGATTTCATATTTGGCATAGGATGATTTTGAATATAACAACAGCGTAGAAATCATTCATAGTAATAATCAGTATCGGCTAAATATGATGTAATAACTAAATATCAATTATTCCTAAATTAGATAACTCACTGCCAATACCATATCCAATTAAAGCGATTCCAGTGCCTAGTCCTGCCATTTCCAGACCTCCAATTATTTTGTTTGTGTTTGCCATTTTTGATTTAATCACACCGACAGTAAAAGATGTGGAAATACTAATTCCTATTGCAACAAAAAGTGCATCCAATCCAGAGAAAAAGAAGAATGGTAATATAGGCAACATTCCACCAATTAGAAAAGAAACAAACATTCGCAGTGCACTTTTTAGAGGACTACCCGCAATATCCAAATTCAAATTTAGTTCTTCGGTGAGCATTGTATCAAGCCACACTTTCTTATCAGAAGTTATTTTATCTACAATCATTTCAAGTTCTTTTCCTGAAAAACCCTTAGCTTTGTAGATGTCTTCTATTTCTCTTCTTTCGTCATCTGGTTTATGTTCAATCTCCCATTTCTCACGTTCAATTTCTGATGTCAGTAATTGTCTTTGGGTTTTCACTGCAAGATAATTTTGAACGGCCATTGCTTTTGCACCAGTAAACATTCCAACTAATGCAGCAAGAACTATTATGTTGGCTGAAACATCAGCACCACCAACTCCAGCTGCAATACCTAGGGAAGTATTTATCCCATCACCAAAACCAAAAACAAAATCGCGCATAGCACTTGATTCCTTAAGATGTGGTTCAAGATGTCTTGGTTCAGATATTTCTCGCAACAGATATGTTTCTAAATATCACCTTAATTGAGTTTTTGATATTACAAGTTTAATTTTTTGTAGAATAAGGAATTGTGACTAGTTTTATCTTTGGAAAAATTTAGTTGAAAATAATGATTGTTTGATTCATCAGTGTTTTTGTTGGAATTACAATGCTTTCATTTCTATCATTTGTTACAATAACATGTAGCAAATGTGATGCAGTAATAGTTCCAGTGACTTCACCAATTTTGACTTTTTGTCCCACTTTAAGGAT